>JBOHIT010000016.1:0-14221 GCA_050726155.1 Bradyrhizobium sp. | reverse complement strand
CGCTGCTCTATCTCGACGGCCAGACGCTGCCGCAGGACCTGAAACGGTCGGCCGAATTGCTGCGGGTCGCAGCCGATGCAGGTAACTCGGAAGCGCAATACGCGCTGGCGACCTTCTACAAGGAAGGCACCGGCGTGCCGAAGGACATCGACAGGGCGGTGCGCCTGCTGCAGGCAGCGTCGCTGGCCGACAATGTCGACGCCGAGGTCGAATACGCCATCGCGCTCTATAACGGCACCGGGACGCCAAAGAACGAAGCGGCCGGCGTCGCGCTGCTGCGCAAGGCGGCCCGGCAGAACAGCCCGATCGCGCAAAATCGCCTTGCCCGCGTGCTGACCAGCGGCCAGGGCGCGCCGGTCGACAAGGTCGAGGCCCTGAAATGGCACATTGTCGCCAAAACGGCCGGCAAGGGCGATCCCGCGCTGGACGAGGCGCTGGCGGACCTCAGCCCCGAGGACCGCGCCAAGGCCCAGGAAGCCGCCCGCAAATGGATCGGCAACGACAAGAAATGACGCCTTGACGGCGACACATCGTCAGGGCACCCAGTCCTTCAATCCTTGCCCTCAACCCCTGACGGCATCGGCCGTTTTCCTCTCAACGCACAAGCCTCAAATCATGCTGCATTCAGCCCTTATCAACGTCATGGTGAAAGCCGCGCGCCACGCCGGCCGCAGCCTCAAGCGCGACCTCGGCGAGGTCGAGCACCTGCAGGTGTCGATGAAGGGTCCTGCCAACTTCGTCACCATGGCCGACAAGCGCGCCGAGGAACTGCTCTATGCGGATTTGACCAAGTCGCGGCCGGGCTACGGCTTCATCGGTGAGGAAGGCGGCACGCGCGAAGGCGCCGACAAGAGCCACACCTGGATCGTCGATCCCCTCGACGGCACCACCAACTTCCTGCACGGCATTCCGCAGTTTGCGATCTCGATCGGCCTGCAGCGCGAGGGCGTCATCATCGCCGGCGTGATCTACAATCCCGCCAATGACGAGTTGTACATCGCCGAGCGCGGCAAGGGCGCGTTCCTCAACGACCAGCGGCTGCGCGTCGCCGGCCGCCGCAAGCTCGACGAATGCGTGATCGGCTGCGGCCTGCCGCATATCGGGCGCGGCGATCATGCGCTGTCGCGGCTGGAAATGACCGCGATCCAGGAAAAGGTCGCGGGCCTGCGCAGGTTTGGCGCCGCCTCGCTCGACATGGCGTTCATCGCCGCCGGCCGCCTCGACGGCTATTGGGAGCGCAACCTGCAGCCCTGGGACATGGCCGCCGGGCAGATCATGATCCGCGAAGCCGGCGGCGTGGTCTCCGGCTTCGAGGGCGACGATGACCCGCTCAAGACCGGCCACGTGATCTGCGGCAACGAGTTCGTGCATAAGGAACTCGTGAAGATTCTAAAGCCGCTGGGGACGTAACGGCGCGCAACGCGCAATGTCGCCATCGGCGGGGCGAATAATCGCTACTCCGCCGGCGCGTGCGCCGCTTTCGCGGCTCCGGCCTTCACCACCTTCTCCCGGTCCCCCGCCAGCACCCGCTGCACGACCACGAAGAACACCGGCACCATCAAGAGCGCGAGGATCACGACCGCGATCATGCCGCCCATCACGCTGGTGCCGAGCGCCTGCTGGCTGGCGCCGCCCGCGCCGGTGGCGATCACCATCGGCAGCACGCCGCAGACGAAGGCAAGACCGGTCATCAGGATCGGGCGGAAACGCAACGTACAGGCTTCGATCGTCGCCTCGACCAGCGGCTTGCCCTGTGCGCGCAAATCCTTGGCGAATTCGATGATGAGGATGGCGTCCTTGGCCGCGAGCCCGATGATCGTGATCAGGCCGACGGTGAAATAGACGTCGTTCGGCAGGCCGCGCAGCGTTGCCGCCAGCACCGCGCCGCAGATGCCGAGCGGCACCGTCAGCAGCACCGCCAGCGGAATGGTCCAGCTTTCATAGAGTGCCGCCAGACACAGGAACACGACCAGCGCCGAGAGCCCGAGCAGGAACGGCGCCTGCGAGCCTGAGAGTTTTTCCTGCAGCGATTGCCCGGTCCATTCATAGCCGAAGCCGCGCGGCAGCTTGCCTGCCAATCGCTCCATCTCGGCGATGGCGTCGCCCGAGGTGAAGCCGGGCTTGGCTTCGCCGCTGATGCGCACCGCCGGATAGTAGTTGAAGCCGGCGATCTGCGTCGGCCCCTTCGACCACTCGACGGAGGCGAACGAAGACAGCGGCACCAATTGGCCCCGGCTGTTCTTGACGTTGTAATTCAGGATGTCGTCGGCGTTCATGCGGCTACCGCGGTCGGCCTGCACGATCACGCGCTGCATGCGGCCGCGGTTCGGGAAGTCGTTGATGTAGTTCGAGCCGAGATTGGTCGAGATCGTGTTGTTGATGTCCTCGAAGGTGACGCCGAACGCGCCGGCCTTCTCGCGGTCGATCATGAGATTGACCTGCGGGCCCGGCGGCAGGCCTTCGACATAGACCTTTTGCAGCACGCGGCTGGCATTGGCTTGCGCAATCAGCTGCTCGGCGGCGCTGACCAGCGCCGGATAACCCTTCTGGCCGCGGTCCTGCAGGCGGAACGAGAAGCCCGAGGAGTTGCCGAGATTGTCGATCGGCGGCGGCTGCAGCGCAGAAATCCTGGCGTCGCGGATCGACGACAAATCGCGGTTGATGTCATTGACGATAGCGGCTGCCGAATCGTTCGGCCCGCGCTCCGACCAGTCCTTCAGCGTGATGAAGGCCTGCGCGGTGTTGATGCCCTGGCCGAGGAAGCTGAAGCCGGTCAGGAACGTGACGTTCTCGACGCCGGCGCGCTTGGCCAGATATTGCTCGACCTTCTCGACCGCGGCCTCGGTGCGGGCATAGGAGGAGTCAGCCGGCGTCTGCACGTCGGTGGTGATGAAGCCCTGGTCGTCCACGGGGAGAAAGCCGCCGGGCAGGCGCACGAACGCCCAGCTCAGGCCGACGATCAGCGCGGCATAGATCAGCATCAGCCTTCCGGTGCGCTTCAACGAGCGCCCGACGACACGCGAATAGCCGTCCTTGGTGCCGTCAAGCGCGCGGTTGAACCAGCCGAACACGCCCTTCTTCGCATGGCCGTGGCCGGCCTTGACCGGCTTCAGCAAGGTCGCGCACAGCGCCGGGGTCAGCGACATCGCCAGCAGCGCCGAGAACGCGATCGACGCCACCATCGTCACCGAGAATTGCCGGTAGATGACGCCGACCGAACCCGGGAAGAACGCCATCGGCACGAACACCGCTATCAGCACCAGCGTGATGCCGATGATGGCGCCTGTGATCTGCGACATCGCCTTGCGGGTGGCTTCCTTCGGCGGCAGGCCCTCCTCGGCCATGATGCGCTCGACGTTCTCGACCACGACGATGGCGTCGTCGACCAATATGCCGACCGCCAGCACCATGCCGAACATCGTCAGCATGTTGATGGAGTAACCGGCGGCCAGGAGCGTCGCGCAGGTGCCGAGCAGCGCTACCGGCACCACGATGGTCGGGATGATGGTGTAGCGGATGTTCTGCAGGAACAGGAACATCACGACGAAGACCAGCACGATGGCTTCGACCAGCGTCGTCAGTACCTTCTCGATCGAGGCCTTCACCACGGGCGTGATGTTGTAAGGGATTTCGTAGGCGATGTTGGCCGGGAAGAAGCGCGACAACTCCTTCATCTTGGCTTCGACCGCGCTTGCGGTCGCCAGCGCGTTGCCGGTCGGCGACAGCAGCACCGAGAGGCCGGCCGTGGGCTTGCCGTCCAGCCGCGTGTTGAACTGATAGCTCAATCCGCCGATCTCGATCCGGGCGACGTCGCGCAACCGCACGGTCGAGCCGTCGGCATTGGCGCGCAGGATGATGGCGCCGAACTCGTCCGGCGACGAGAGCTGTCCCTTGACCAGCACCAGCGCCGAAATCTTCTGGTCGGCCGTGCTCGGTTCGGCGCCGACGCTTCCCGACGCGACCTGCGCGTTCTGCGCCGTGATCGCCTTGTTGACGTCGTCGGCGGTGAGGCCATAACCGACCAGCTTGGCCGGATCGACCCAGATCCTCAGAGAACGTTCGGTGGAATATAGCGTGGCGCGGCCGACGCCGGGAATGCGCCTGATTTCGCCGAGCACGCTGCGGATCATGAAATCGCCGAGGCCGACCTCGTCGAGGCTGCCGTCGGTCGAACGCAGCGTGATGATCTGCAGCACCGCGCTGGAGGCTTCCTCGATCAGGATACCCTGCTGGATCACCGCGCGTGGCAACCGCGCCTCGACGCGCTTGATGCGGTTCTGCACCTCCACCGAAGCCGTTCCGGTGTCGGTGCCCGGCACGAAATTGGCGATGATTTCAACCTGGCCCAGCGAGTCACTGGTGGATTCAAAATTCAGGATGCCGTTGGCGCCGTTGAGTTCTTCCTCGATCAGCCGCGTGACGCTGTTGTAGAGGTTTTCCGGCGACGCGCCGGGATAGCTGGTCGAGATCGAGATCGAGGGCGGCGCGATGATCGGATATTGCGCGACCGCCAGCAGCGGGATCGAGATCGCGCCGATCAAACAAATGAAAAGCGCGACGACCCAGGCGAAGATCGGCCTGTCGATGAAGAAACTCGGCATATGAATTTACCGTTGCGCTTGCGCGGTCGGTCTTGCGCCTGAAGAGAAATCGGCGGCTGCATCGGCCTCGGTCAGGAGTTGCGGCCGGACCTTGTCGCCGGCGGCAAACTTCTGAAAACCTTCGACCACGACCCGGTCGCCGGCCTTCAATCCCTCGGTGACGAACCACTGGCCGCCCTGCACCGAGCCGGTGCGTACGGGTTGCACGGCGACGAGGTTGTCGTCCTTGACCACGAACACTTCGCTGCCGCCGCCGCCATTGCGCTGGATCGCCTGCTGCGGCACCGCGATGGCGTCGGTGTCGATGCCCTGCTCGATCAGCACGCGGACATACATGCCCGGCAGCAATTCGCGCTTCGGATTGGGAAACTCGCCGCGCAACGTCACCTGCCCGGTATGGGCATCGACCTTGGCGTCCGAGAACAGCAATTTGCCTACTATCGGATAAACCGAGCCATCGTCCAGCACCAGACGGACCTTCATGGCGTCAGGCGCGATACGGTCGAGATCGCCGCTGTCGAGCGCGCGGCGCAGCTGATTGAGTTCGGTCACCGACTGGGTGAAGTCGGCATAGATCGGATCGAGCTGCTGGATGGTCGCCAGGCTCGCCGTCTCGTTCTGCACGACGAGCGCACCTTCGCTCGCCAGCGCGGCGCCGACGATGCCGTCGATTGGCGCGCGGATAGTCGCGTAATCCAGATTGAGCCTGGCGCGGGCGACATCGGCTTTGCGGCCTTCGACATCGGCGGCAGCCTGCCGCTCGGCGGAAACAGCTTTTTCGTTCTCGGCTTCGGGGGCTGCGCGCTGGCTGGTCAACGTGGCGATACGGCGCGCGTGCGACGCGGCCTGATCCAGCGTGGCCTTGGCGCGCGCCAGTGCGGCTTCGGTCGATTGCACTTCGACCTCGAACGGGCGCGGATCAATCCTGTAGAGCGGTTCGCCGGCTTTGACTTCGCTGCCCTGATGGAACAGGCGTTCGACCACGATGCCGGACACGCGCGGACGCACTTCGGAAACGCGCGTCGGCGCAATGCGTCCCGGCAGTTCGCGGATGATCGCCCGCGCCTGCGGCCGCACGGTGACGACGCTGACGTCTGGTTCGGAAGGCTGCACGGCCGCGGTTGCAGCCGTCGGCGCGTCGCATCCTGCCAACAGTGGCGCCATCGCAAGGAGCATCAGCGAGATGCATGCCGACTGCGCGCGAAATCCAGACATTGAAAACATCGCCCCTTTAGTCGAGTTGAAGCGCGAACATGCGTTCGCGCCAGATGTCGCGGTGACACCGCGTTGTTGTTGGGAACAGGATAAGGTCAGCTTGCTGCGACGCAATAAGTTTCGTGGCGGCCCAATGTCACACGACACTATCGCACTGAATAATGGGGGCTTTTGAGGACTCACCGGATTGTGACAGAGTCCTGCTTCGACGCGACAGGGTGGAACTCGACACCAGTTAACAGCAACAGGACATTTCGTTGCGCAATAAACCGGCATCCCGCAAGTTTGCGCGAAACTGGCGCGAATCGCGCGGTGTCCCGTTAACCAGCTGCCTTCATCCGGTAATGGCTGATGCCCCATTCGCTGCCGTCGGCGTAACCGAACAGGCCTGATGTCGCGAGGAAGAACCAGCGCCAGCGCCGCATCCACAGCGCGGTCTCGTCGCCATAGACGTGACGCAGCACCTCTTCGATCTCATCGCGGCGCAGATCGAAATTGGCCAGCCAGTCCTGCGCGGTGCGCTGATAATGCACGCCGCTCCAGCGCCATTCCTTCTCGACCTCGAACAGGTCGGCATATTGGCGAATCAGGTGATGGCTCGGCATCACGCCGCCGGTGAAGAAATGCTGCGCGATCCAGTCCTCGCGGTCGGCGCGGTCGAACAGATAGGCGCCGGAGCGGTGGGTGAAGATGTGCACGAAGAAACGGCCGTCGGGCTTCAGCCAGGAACGCACCCGCGTCATCAATTCGCGCCAGTTCATCATGTGCTCGAACATCTCGACCGAAACGATGCGGTCGAACCGATCCGTCGGATCGAACACGTTCATGTCGGCGGTGACCACCCGGAGGTTCTTCAATCCGCGTTTGGCGGCTTCGCTCTCGATGAATTGCCGCTGGGAACCCGAATTCGATACCGCCGTAACGTCCGAATGCGGAAACTGCCGCGCCATCCACAGCGACAGCGAACCCCAGCCGCAGCCGAGTTCGAGGATCGACTGGCCGTCGGCCAGATCCGCATGCTCGACGGTCTGGCGCAGCGCTTCCTCTTCGGCCTCCTGTAATGTCGAAGCCGGCTCCTTGTAGAAGCACGAAGAATATTTGCGGTTCGGGCCCAGCACGTGAGCGAAAAATGCCGCCGGCACCTCGTAATGCTGGGTGTTGGCTTCGTCGGTGTATTCGGCGATGGCCCGTGCGGCCATCTCGTCGGCGAACCAGGCATCGCTTTCGCGGTTGCCGGTGGCGAGCCTAGCGGCGGTGCGCGAGCACAGCTGGTGGATCGCGGCGCGGATGATGACGTCTGGCAGCGGCACCCGCTCGGCGGTGCCGATGATCGTGGAAACGAAGCTCATGTGACCACTCCCTTTGTTTTGAGCGGCGGCAGCGGAAAGAACTGACTGGTACGGGACTGATAGTCGCGATAGCGGTCGCCGCGCGAGCGCAGCATCTGCGCCTCCAGCGGTGGGATGCCGGTGACGTAGACCAGGATCCAGTACATGAAGACCGGCGCCAGCAATGCCGCCGAGCCCCAGATGTAGCCCATCGACAGCGCGATGACGGGATAGGCCAGCCAGCCGAACCATTCAAAGAAGTAATTGGGATGGCGCGACCAGCGCCACAGCCCGACGTCGCAGACCCGGCCCTTGTTGGCGGGATTTTCGCGAAACTGCTTGAGCTGCGCATCGGCCAGCGCCTCGCCTGCGATGCCGGCCAGCAGGATCAGCGCGCCGAGATAGTCCTGCAGGCGCAGCGCATCTTGCGGGAAGCGCGCCGCGACAAAGATCGCAAACACCAGCGGGATCGATCCCAATCCCTGGTTCTGCAAGAAGATGAACATCCTTCGCGGGGAATCGACGCCCCACTCCTTCGCAAACGCCGCATAGCGGGGGTCGTCGGTGATCCCGGCGGTGCGGATGGCGATATGGACCCCGAGCCGCAGCGACCAGAACGCCACCAGGGCGGCGACCAGCCATTGCCTTGGATTGGGCGCTGCACCCGCAACCGGCCACAGCGCGCTGCCGGCGCCGACCAAGCCGAGCGAAAACGTCCAGATCGTATCCACCCAGCCGGAATTGCCGGTGCGTTGTTGCACCACCCAGGCGCCCGCCATCAGGAAAGCGAGCGCAACGGCAATCGCCGCCAGCGCTTGGAGATACAGGACCGTCATGAAAAATCCCGGTTGGACAAAGAACGTTTACAAAATACGCTCAAGTCAAAGCCCGGTTTCAGCGTGAAGTTCCCCTTTAGTCTGTCCGAAACAGCGCTTTCCGATCTTTTTTCCCGGCCGCTCTGTGCCATATTGGCCTCCCAAAAGCGGCTTTTCGCAACGGATGACCCCCGCAATGTCCCCAGGCCCCTCCGCCCGCTCCGAAATGGAGATCGAGCTCAGCAAATTGTCTTCGCCACGGATCTTCCTGGTGCGGATGCTGGTGTTCCTGGTGCTGTGCGCCCTTGTGATGGTCGTGCTCTACAAGCAGATCGTGCTGGCGTTCTTCGCCAATCCCGGCCTCAACGCCTTGATCGGCGCGGTGCTCCTGATCGGCATCATCCTGTCGTTCCGGCAGGTGATCCGGCTCTACCCGGAAGTCTCCTGGGTCAACAATTTCCGAATCGCCGATCCCGGCCTCGCCATTGAGCGCCGCCCCGCACTGCTGGCGCCGATGGCGGCCATTCTCGGCGGCGAACGCACCGGGCGGATGTCGATCTCGCAGCAGACCATGCGGCATTTGCTGGATTCGATCGCAACCAGGCTGGACGAGGCCCGCGACATCTCGCGCTACATGACCGGCCTCCTGGTCTTTCTCGGCCTGCTCGGCACCTTCTGGGGCCTGATCGAGACCGTCGGCTCCGTCGGCAAGGTGATCGAGGGGTTGAAAGTCGGCGGCGATTCCGGCTCGCTGTTCGACACCCTCAAAGAGGGGCTGGCCGCGCCGCTCAGCGGCATGGGTATCTCGTTTTCGTCGTCGCTGTTCGGCCTCGCGGGATCGCTGATCCTGGGCTTCCTCGACCTGCAATCGAGCCAGGCGCAGAACCGTTTCTATACCGACCTGGAAGACTGGCTTGCTTCCACCGTGCGCGAATATTCCGGCGATGGTACTTCCGGCGTTTCCGGCGAGTTGCAGCACGCCATGGAGCGGCTGCGCGCGGTGGTCGAGGAAGGCGGCGGCAGCCGCAGCACCACGGCAGCAATGGCCAATCTCGCCGAAGCCATCCAGGGCCTGGTTGCGCATATGCGCACTGAGCAGCAGATGATCCGCGAATGGGCCGACGGCCAGGGCGAGCAGAACCGCGAGATCAAGAAGCTGCTCGAGCGGATCGCCCGCCAGCCCGAGAAAAGCTGAGGGATTTAGCCGATGGCGCTCGCGCGTTCACGCCGCAACGATTCAGGAATGAACTATTGGCCGGGCTTCGTCGACGCGCTGTCGACGCTGGTGCTCTCGATCGTCTTCCTGCTCTCGGTGTTTCTCGTCGTGCAATTCTTCCTGTCGCAGGAAGTCACCGGCAAGGACAAGGCGCTGGAGGCGCTCAACGCCAAGATCGCGCAGTTGAACGACCTGCTGTCGCTGGAAAAACTCACTGGATTGAACCTCAACGACCAGCTCTCGCAGGCGCGCGCCGGCTTGACGTCGGCGGAAGCGGACCGCGATCGCATCAAGGGGCTCTATGACGGTCTCGCCGGCGCCGGCAACGACGCCCAGGGCCGTGCCGCCGAACTCAACAAGGCGCTCGATTCCGAGAAGGCCGTGACCTCGCGCGCGCTGGCGCAGATCGAGGTGCTGGTCCAGCAGATCAGCGCGTTGCGCCGGCAATTGGCCGCACTTGAAGAGGCGCTTGACGCGTCCGAGAAGCGCGACAAGGAATCGCAGGGGCGCATCGCCGATCTCGGCCAGCGCCTCAACGTGGCGCTGGCGCAGCGGGTGCAGGAATTGACGCGCTACCGTTCGGAATTCTTCGGCCGGCTGCGCGCCATCCTCGGCAACCGGCCGGATGTCCGGATCGTCGGCGACCGCTTTGTGTTCCAGTCCGAGGTGTTCTTCGATACCGGCCAGGCCCTGCTGCTGCCCGAGGGCCGCGCCGAACTCGACAAGCTCGCCTCCGCGCTGGTCGATCTCGACAAGCAAATCCCTGCCGAAATCGCCTGGGTGCTGCGGGTCGACGGCCATACCGACGTGCGGCCGATCACCAACAGCCCAGTGTTCAAGTCGAATTGGGAGCTGTCGTCGGCGCGCGCCATCTCGGTGGTGCAGTATCTGGTCTCGCTCGGCGTGCCGGCGCAGCGGCTGGTCGCCGCAGGCTTTGCCGAATTCCAGCCGCTCGACACCGCGCCGACCGAGGAGGCCTACAAGCGCAACCGCCGCATCGAGCTGAAGCTGACGGAAAGATAGTGGCGACGACATTTCACCTTCGCCCCTATCGCCCCGCGGATGAAGACGTCTCCATCGAGTTGTGGCGGCAAACCTGGCAGCAGGCCTATCCATCGATCGATTTCGCGGCGCGCGTGGCGTGGTGGCGCGAACGCTGGCGCAACGAACTGGTGCCGCACGCCGATATTATTGTCGCCGAACAGACGAATGTGCTGATTGGCTTCGTGACCATCGACAACAATGGTTATCTCGACCAGCTGGTGGTCAGTCCGGATCGCTGGGGTTCGGATCTCGCCAATGCGCTGGTCGACGAAGCCAAACGCCTGTCACCTGGCGGCGTGACGCTGTTGGTCAACAAGGACAATACCCGCGCCATTCGCTTCTACGAGCGCAATGGCTTTGTGCATGCCGGCGAGGATGTGAATCCGACTTCGGGCCGTGCGGTGCTGAAGATGGAATGGAAGGGGTAATCAATCCCGTCATTGCGAGGAGCCACCGGGTCGCGCGAATGCGCGCCCGATGACAGGCTCCGCGACGAAGCAATCCATTCTTTCTTTCCGCGGTAAGATCGATTGCTTCGCTGCGCTCGCAATGACGTTGTCTCGAGCCCGCGCCTTGGCTAGACCTAAATCCCCTCGAACTGCAATCGCGCCAGCCTTGCATAAAGTCCGTTCGCCGCGACCAGCGAGGCATGCGTGCCCTGCTCGACGATGCGGCCCTGATCCATCACCATGATGCGGTCGCACGACAGCACCGTCGCGAGCCGATGCGCGATGACGATCGTGGTGCGGTGACGCATCAATTCTTCCAGTGCGGTCTGCACCAGCGTCTCGCTTTCGGCGTCGAGGGCCGAGGTTGCTTCATCGAGCAGCAACAGCGGCGCATCGCGCAGGATGGCGCGGGCAATCGCGATGCGCTGACGCTGGCCGCCGGACAGCGTCACGCCGCGCTCGCCAAGCTGCGCGTTGAAGCCGTCCGGCAGCCGGCGAAGAAATTCGGTGGCATGCGCGAGATCGGCGGCATGCTCGACCTCGGCGTCGCTGGCATCAGGCCGGCCGAAACGGATATTTTCGCGCGCGCTGGCCGCGAACACCACCGAGTCCTGCGGCACCAGCGCCATCCGCGCGCGCACGTCGCGCGGATCGGCCGATCTGACCGGCACGCCATCGACCGAGATCACGCCGCTGGCGGGATCGTAGAACCGCAGCAGCAGATGAAACAGCGTGCTCTTGCCGGCACCCGACGGGCCGACGATCGCGACCTTTTCTCCGGCCCGCACGGATAATGAAACGCCGTCGATCGCCCGCACATCTGGACGCGTCGGATAGTTGAAGCTGACATTGTCAAACCCGACGTCGCCGCGCGCCGGGGACGGCAGCGCGACCGGCGCAGCCGGCGCCGTGATCTGCGGCTTGACGCGCAGGATTTCGAACAGCCGCTCGGCGGCGCCCGAGGCCGCCGAGACTTCGCCCCAGACCTCGCTGAGCTGGCCCAGGCCGGTTGCGGCGAACGCCGCGTACAGCACGAACTGGCCGAGCCGGCCCGGGCTGATCGATCCGGTCAACACGTCGTGCGAGCCGACCCACAGGATCACGACGACGCTGGAAAACACGATGAAGATGATGATCAGCGTCAGCACGGCACGCGCCCGCGTCGAATTGCGCGCGGCGTCGTAAGCCTGCTCGACCTCGCGGCCGAAGCGCGACGCGGCCAGCCGCTCGCTGGTATAGGCCTGCACGGTCCTGATGGCGCCGACCAGCTCGGAAGCATAGGCGCTGGCGTCGGCCAGCGTATCCTGCGCGTTGCGCGACAGCCGCCGCACCCAGCGCCCGAACGCGACGAGCGGAATCACGATCACCGGGATCGCCAGCAGCACGAACAGCGAGAGCTTCGGGCTCGTGATCACCATCATGGTGGTGGCGCCGATGAACAGCATCAGATTGCGTAGCGCGATCGACACCGAGGCGCCGACCGCCGACTTGATCTGGGTGGTGTCGGCGGTGAGCCGCGACACCAGTTCGCCGCTGCGTGCGGAATCGAAGAACGCCGGCGACAGCGAGATCAGGTGCGCGAACACGTCGCGCCGCAGATCCGCAACGATGCGTTCGCCGATCGTCATCACCAGATAGAACCGCGACGCGCTGGCACAGGCCAACACCGCGACGACAGCGATCATCACGCTGAAATAACTGTTGATCATCGCAATGCCTTCGGGCGTGAACCCGAAGTCGATCATGCGCCGCACCGCGATCGGAACCACCAGGGTAGTGATCGCCGCGACGGTGAGCGAGATGAAGGCCAACAGCGCCCGACCACGGTAGCGCATGATGTAGGGCGCCAGCGCCAGCAGCGGGCGCAGCTTCGCACCGGTTTTGGCCGGCGACTGCGTCAGCTGGCTTTCGATGAAGGCCTCTTCCTCGAGCAGCGCATCGCGCCGTGGCGGCAGGCCGCCGCGTGGGTCTTCAAGCTGTTCGGCTGCGCTCATGAAAGGTACCGGTTTGGACGCCCCCAGATAGGCCCCGGAAGGGGCGCTGGCAAATCCGGCAGATACCCAATCCGGTGACATACCCAGCTTGTTTTGACGGTCTTCTTGCGTTATAGACCCGCCAAATCCCGTACCCCTGACATTTCGAGACGGGCGCAGGCGCGCCGAAGGATATGCCATGAAAGCCGAAATTCACCCGAATTATCATACGATTACGGTCGTTATGACCGACGGTACGGAGTATCAGACCCGTTCCACCTGGGGCAAGGAAGGCGACAAGCTGAACCTGGATATCGACTCCAAGTCGCATCCGGCCTGGACCGGCGGCACCCAGCAGATGCTCGACCGCGGCGGCCGCGTGTCGCGCTTCCAGAAGAAGTTTTCGGGCTTCCTCAAGAAGGATTGAGGGTTTTCGGACCCTCTCCTCTCGCGGCCCACGCATACAAAAGCGCCCCGGTTTCCCGGGGCGTTTTTTAATGGCTGCGATGGTGCTTGGAAATTAGCGCTCGAACGCGGCCTTGAGGCGGTTGAGCTGCGGCACCAGCGGATTGCCGATCGGGGGGCGCTCGGTCGCGGGGGCGTGGATCGAGGTGTCGAGCCGGCGCACGCGGGATTGAAGGTTCATCGACCGCGAAATCAGGTCCTGCAATTGCTGCGGCAGTTTGGCGATCATGTCTTCCGGGCCGGGATCGGCGGCGGAAAGCTTGACCTTGGTCTTTTCGCGGTTGGCCTGGGTCAGCGTCATCTCGCCTTCCTTCACCGCGCGGTGCAGCAGTAGCCAGGAGGCGAGTTGCATCAGGCGGGTAGTCAGCCGCATGCTTTCAGTCGCATAGGTGAGACTGACGGAACGCTCCAGCGCCTTGGCCTCGGTGCGGCCGTCGCCGTCGAGATAGGCGGCGGTCTCCTCGACCAGATCCATGCCCTCGCGGAACAAAGTTCCGAATGCCGCGGAATTAGTCAGCCGCTCGCTGAATTGAACGAGCGCGGATTCCCTGTGCAAACGGTCCGCCATGGTTAACGCCCTCACGCCACTAATACGCTGCCGGCTGTGAAAGCCGCCGGCTTATGATGAACAAATCATTGCGCTTGCGAGGGCGAGAGTCCAGCCGCAACCGGAAATATGGTTTCCAGCGCCTGCGGGACAAAAAAGAGCCGCCGTTTCCGGCGGCTTTTGAAGTTGATAACAGGGAGGCGTCAAACAGAGTGGACAGGAGCCACTCGGTGTCCAAACGAGGACAGGCATAGTCATAATCGAGAAAGCTTAATCGATCGTAAACGAGCGGTTTTCTTTAAGCTTCGTTTGCCATGTCGGCCATTGGCCGAGTGCGCGGGTTGACTCGGTGCGCTCCCTACGTCGTCCCCGCGAACGCGGGATCGAGTAGCCCGGGTGGAGCGGAGCGAAACCCGGGGTTCTCTCGTACCGAAAGATTCCCGGATTGCGCTTCGCTCCATCCGGGCTACGAGCCTGCAAAGTGCTACGACTTGAAAAAACTATTCGCGGCATCCTTGGATGCGCGCTTCTTGGCCATCGCCGCCTGCAACCGTTCGATTTCCGAATT
>JBOHIT010000015.1:0-8867 GCA_050726155.1 Bradyrhizobium sp. | reverse complement strand
TACGCGGTCTATCTTCTGGTCGTGTTCGTGCGGCCGCGCGGCCTGTTCGGATCGATGTGATGGATACCGATTTCGCCAACCGCCGCCGCCGCGACCTGATCGTCGCTTTCTGCCTCGCCGCGATCGCTGCCGTCGTGCCGCTGTTCGTCAAGGACGTCTATGTCCAGAACATCATGGTCTTGACCTTGATGTACGGGGCGCTGTCGCAAAGCTGGAACATCCTCTCCGGCTATTGCGGGCAGATTTCGCTCGGCCACGCGCTCTATTTCGGGCTCGGCGCCTACACCACCACGATCCTGTTCACCAAGTTCGGCGTGCTGCCGTGGTTCGGCATGATCGGCGGCGGCCTGATATCGGCCGTCATCGCGATGGCGCTGGGTTATCCCTGCTTCCGCCTGCGCGGGCATTATTTCGCCATCGCCACCATCGTCATCGCCGAGATCGCGCTGCTGTTGATCCAGAACTGGGAGTGGGCGGGCGCAGCACTTGGGATCACCATTCCCATGAGCGGCGATAGCTGGCTCAAATTCCAGTTCGCGCGCAGCAAGCTGCCGTATTTCTACTTCGCGCTCGGGCTGGTCTGCGTTGCCTGGTTCGTCACCTGGTGGCTGGAAGATTCCAAATGGGGCTATTGGTGGCGCGCGGTGAAGGACAATCCGGAGGCCGCCGAAAGCCTTGGTGTCGTCGTGTTCAATTCCAAGATGGGCGCAGCCGCGGTCTCGGCGTTCCTGACCGCGATCGGCGGCGCGTTCTATGCGCAGTTCGTTTCCTATATCGACCCTGAAAGCGTCATGGGCTTCCAGTTCTCGCTTCTGATGGCGCTGCCTGCGGTGCTCGGCGGCGTCGGGACGCTATGGGGGCCGATGCTGGGCGCGGTCATCCTGATCCCGCTCACCGAACTCACTCGTTCATTCATCGGCGGCTCCGGCCGCGGCGTCGACCTGATCGTCTATGGCGGCCTGATCATCGCGATCTCGCTGGCGCGGCCGCAAGGCCTGGTCTCGTTAT
Source organism: Bradyrhizobium sp. (assembly GCA_050726155.1). Classification (GTDB taxonomy): domain Bacteria; phylum Pseudomonadota; class Alphaproteobacteria; order Rhizobiales; family Xanthobacteraceae; genus Bradyrhizobium. Next base: position 7,859 of record JBOHIT010000015.1, on the reverse strand, counting down.
TTGCACCGAAGCGCAAGGAGGCGACGCGATGACCGCACCCTTGCTGGAAACCCGCGGCGTCTGGCAACGCTTCGGCGGTCTCGTCGCCAACAGCGACGTCTCGATCTCGGTCGGGCGCGGCGAAATCGTCGGCCTGATTGGGCCCAATGGCGCCGGCAAATCGACGCTGTTCAATCTGATCGCGGGCGTGCTGCCGCCCACCCAAGGCTCGATCTGGTTCGATGGCGAAGACGTCACCGCGCTGCCGGCGGCGGAGCGTTGCGTGCGCGGCGTCGGGCGGACGTTCCAGGTCGTCAAGAGTTTCGAGACCATGAGCGTGATCGACAACGTCATCGTCGGCGCGTTGGTGCGAAACACGGTGATGCGCGTGGCGCGGCGGAAAGCGCATGAGGTGCTGGAGTTCTGCGGGTTGGCTGGGCGGGCCAACGTGCTGGCCAGTGATCTGGTTCCGTCGGAAAAGCGCCGCCTCGAAGTGGCGCGGGCGCTGGCGACCGAGCCGAAGCTGCTGTTGCTCGACGAGGTGCTGACCGGCTTGACGCCGCTCGAGGCTCAGACCGGCGTTGAGTTGGTGCGCAAGGTGCGCGCCACCGGCGTCACCGTGCTGATGGTCGAGCACGTCATGGAAATCGTGATGCCGCTGGTCGACCGCGCCATCGTGCTCGATCTCGGCAAGGTGCTGGTCGAGGGCAAGCCCAAGGACGTCGTTCGCGATCCGAAAGTCATCAGCGCCTATCTGGGGGATCGTCATGCTGTCGGTGCATGAAGTCACCACCGCCTATCAGGGGCTGGTCGCGATCTCGGCGGTCTCGATCGAGGTCGCCAAGGGCGAGGTGGTCTGTGTTGCCGGTGCCAACGGGGCCGGCAAGTCGACGCTTCTGAAATCGATCGCCGGCGCCGAGCGTCCGCGTTCCGGCACCGTCACCTTCGACGGCGTGCGGATCGACGGCATGGCGCAGCATGTCATCACCTCGCGCGGCATCGCCTATGTACCGGAAAACCGCCGGCTGTTTCCGCGGCTCTCGGTGCGCGACAATCTGCGGCTCGGCAGTTACCTCTATCGCGGCGAAGCCGACCGCGAAGCGCCGCTGGATCTCGTGTTCCAGCTGTTCCCGCGGCTGTCGGAGCGGATGGACCAGCGCGCCGAAACGTTAAGCGGCGGCGAGCAGCAGATGCTGGCGATCGGCCGTGCGCTGATGACGCGGCCGCGGCTGTTGATGCTCGACGAACCGTCGCAGGGTATCATGCCGAAACTGGTCGATGAAATCTTCCAGGCGGTCAAACGCATTCGCGACACCGGCATGACCGTGCTGATCGTCGAGCAGCGAATGGCCGAATGCCTCGAAATCGCCGACCGCGCCTACATCCTGCAAACCGGCCGCGTGCTGATGCAGGGCAGCGCGGCGGAGATCGGGAGCAACCCGGACGTGCGGAGAGCGTATCTGGGATTGTGAGTTCGTCAGTATTGCCGAAAGCACAACCGTCATCCTGAGGTGCGCGCCCTTGCGCGCCTCGAAGGATGGGCAGCACACACCGCCGTAACCGCATCCTTCGACGCTCGCCGAAGACGGCGAGCACCTCAGGATGACGTCGGTGGGTGTGGCCCATGCTCCGGCAACACCAGCCCGAACACCTTGGTCAAATCAGCCACCTGCTCCGGCGACAGATACCGCGGGTTGAGCCCGCGCAGCAGCAGATACAGTTTCGCGGTCTCTTCCAGCTCCTCGATCGCAAACACCGCCGCTTCCAGCGTATCGCCTGATACCACCGGGCCGTGGTTGGCGAGCAGCACGGATGAATACTTTCCGGCCAGCCCCTTGATCGCATCCGCCACCGCGGGATCGCCGGGGCGATAATACGGCACCAGCGCGGTCTGGCCGCATTTCATCAGATAATAGGGCGTCATCGGCGGCAGCGCGGCGCGGGGGTCGATCTCCGGCAGCATCGACAGCGCCACCGAATGGGTCGAGTGCAAATGCACCACCGCGCGTGCCGTGTTGCGGGTTTGGTACAGCGCCGTGTGCAGCGGCACTTCCTTGGTCGGGGCGTCGCCCGAGAGCAGTTTGCCGTCGGCCGAAAGCCGCGACAGCCGCGCCGGGTCGAGCGAACCGAGCGAGGCGTTGGTGGGCGTCACCAGCCAGCCGCCATCGTCGAGTTTGACGCTGATATTGCCCGAGGAACCCGGCGTCAGCCCGCGCTCGAACAGCGAACGGCCGAGCCGGCAGATTTCCTCGCGAATTTTCGTTTCGCTCATGAACATGCCCCGGTTTCCCGAGCCTTTTCCCACGCTTTGGCAGCGCGGCCAAGCCGTGATACCCAAGGGCAAAGCCGCACGCAGCGGCTGAAGTGAAGGGGAACGCCGCAATGCCCGAATCCGCCAAACCGCGCGTCGCCGTGATCGGACTGGGCTCGATGGGCTTCGGCATGGCCACCTCGCTGCGCCGCGCCGGGTTTGATGTCACCGGCTGCGACGTTTCGGCGGAATCGGTGGCGCGGTTCGTAGCTGACGGCGGCAACGGCGCGAAAACCCCGGCGGAAGCGGCCAAGGCGGCCGATATCGTCGTCAGCGTGGTCGTCAACGCGGCGCAGACCGAAACCATCCTGTTCGGCACGGGCGGCGTTGCCGAGACTCTGGCTGAGGGTGCGGTGTTCATCTCCTCCGCCACGATGGACCCCGATGTCGCGCGGCGGCTGGCCAAACAACTGGAGGCGACGGGGCGGCTTTATCTGGACGCACCGATTTCCGGCGGTGCGCAGCGCGCCGCGCAGGGCGAACTCACCATCCTGGCCTCGGGCAGTGCTGCCGCGTTCGCCAAGGCGCGCCCGGCGCTGGATGCGATGGCCGCCAAGCTCTACGAACTCGGCGATGCCGCGGGCCAGGGCGCGGCGTTCAAGATGATCAACCAGTTGCTGGCCGGCGTGCACATCGCAGCTGCCTCGGAAGCGATTACGTTTGCGGCCAAGCAGGGTCTCGACATCAGAAAGGTCTATGAGGTGATCACGGCATCTGCCGGCAATTCCTGGATGTTCGAGAACCGCATGCCGCATGTGCTCGACGGCGATTACGCGCCGCGCAGCGCGGTCGAGATTTTCGTGAAAGACCTCGGCATCATCCAGGACATGGCTCGATCAGCGAAATTCCCGGTACCGGTCGCCGCCGCGGCGCTGCAGATGTTCCTGATGACGGCGGCCTCTGGCATGGGCCGCGACGACGACGCGTCGGTGGCGCGGATGTATGCCCGTGTCACCGGCACGCATCTGCCGGGTGAGCCCAAGTAAGTCAACAAAGTAAGCGCAAGCCGAGACAATCAAACCAAGAGGTCAGTCGATGCCCCGCTTTGCCGCCAATCTCTCGATGATGTTCAACGAGGTGCCGTTCCTCGACCGCTTCGACGCCGCGGCGAAAGCGGGATTCACCGCCGTGGAGTTCCTGTTTCCCTATGAGCATCCGGCCGAGGAAGTAGGCAAGCGGCTCAAGGGCGCCGGCCTGACGCAGGCATTGTTCAACCTGCCGCCGGGCGACTGGAACGCCGGCGAAAAGGGTTTTGCGGCATTGCCGGATCGTTTCGACGATCTCAAGAACAGCCTGCAGACCGCGCTGCCCTATGCGCACGCCACCGGCGTCAAGCGGCTGCATCTGATGGCGGGGATCGCCGATCGCGGCGACCGCAAGGCGGTGGAGGCGTTTTACAAATCGGTGGCATGGGCGGCGGAATTCTTCGCGCCCCATGGCCTCGACGTGGTGATCGAACCGATCAATTCGCGCAACGTGCCCGGATATTTCCTTAACGACTTTCTGTTCGCGCGCGACCTGATCAATGAGCTGAAGATTCCGAACCTGAAGCTGCAGTTCGACATCTATCACTGCCAGATCATCCATGGCGACGTCACCATGCGGCTGCGCGAGATGATGCCGATAACAGGCCATATCCAGATCGCCAGCATCCCCTCGCGCAACGAGCCCGACGGCGAGGAACTGAACTATCCGTTCCTGTTCGCCGAACTCGACCGGCTCGGTTATGGCGGCTTTGTCGGCTGCGAATACAATCCGCGCGGCAAGACCACCGACGGCCTCGGTTGGTTCAAATCCTCCGCCGGAGTGCAGCCGTGACGCTGGCTTTAGGCTGCATCGCCGACGACTACACCGGCGCCTCCGATCTCGCCAACACGCTGACGCGCCAGGGCCTGCGCACGGTGCAGACCATCGGCGTGCCCTCCGACGATCTTGCGCTGCCCGAGGTCGATGCGGTGGTGGTGTCGCTGAAGAGCCGCTCGATCGAGGCAAGTATGGCCGTGAGCCGTTCGCGGGCGGCGGAGAAATGGCTGCGCAGCCGCGGCGCCGGCCACGTGCTGTTCAAGATCTGCTCGACCTTCGATTCCACCGACGCCGGCAATATCGGCCCGGTGATGGACGCGCTGCGCGCCGATTCCGGCGACGCCATCGTGCTGGTGACGCCGGCCTTTCCGGAGACCGGCCGCACCATCTATCAGGGCAACCTGTTCGTCGGTGCGGTGCCGTTGAATGAAAGCCCGCTGAAGGACCATCCGCTCAATCCGATGCATGATTCCAATCTGGTGCGGGTGCTGGCGCGCCAGAGCAAAACCAGCGTCGGGCTGGTCGATCTTGCAACGCTCGCGCGAGGCGAGGCCGCCATGCGCGCGCGCCTCGGCGATCTCGCCGGCAAGGGCGTTGGTGCAGCGATCATCGACGCCGTGTTCGACCGTGATCTCGAAACCATCGGCAACGTGGCGCTGGATCATCGGCTGTCGGTCGGCGCCTCCGGCATCGGGCTCGGCATCGCACGCGCGATGGTGGCTTCCGGCAAGGTCAAATCGAATGCCACGAACACCGCGGCCGATGTGGCGATCGGCGGTCCGGCGGCATGCCTGGCCGGCAGCTGTTCGCAGGCAACCCTGCAGCAGATCGCCAACGCCGAAAAGGCGATGCCGGTGCTGCATCTCGATCCCGACCGCGTCATCGCCGGTCGGGAGGAAGCCCAGCGCGCGCTGGCATGGGCGCGAGAGCGAATCGGTGACGGCCCGATCCTGATCGCGAGCAGTTCGACGCCGGATCAGGTCGCAGCTCTGCAATCCCGGCATGGCCGCGACGCAGCCGGACATGCCATCGAGCAGGCGATGGCCGATATCGCCGACGGTCTGGTGCAATCGGGCGTGCGCCGGCTGGTCGTCGCCGGTGGCGAAACTTCAGGCGCTGTCGTCGATCGTCTGGGGCTTCCCGGCTTCCTCGTAGGCGCAGAAATCGCTGCAGGTGTGCCGGTCTTGCGCGCGGTCGGTGCGAAAAACGGCGCAATGCTGCTTGCGTTGAAATCGGGCAATTTCGGCGGGCCGGAGTTTTTCTCCGACGCGCTCAAGCTGATGCGCTGACGCGCTCTCCGGTCATGGCGAGGACGTTGGTTTCACGGCCTCGCTAGGCCATGCCGTCGTTGCCGGGTCTGATGACGCCGAGGCGCGCAACATCGTGCATCACTGATTCAACCCGCGCTGGTTCAACGCCGTTTCTCTCGGCGGCTTCCGCCAGCAGGGCAGGTTTCGGTTGGGTGTGCAGGATCACGGGATATTGTGAGGGGGCGTGGTTGGCCACGCTCAACCTGACAAGGTCGGGCCGCGCGTAGTGTCCATTGGTATCGATAATCGCCTTCACGGCCTTGATCATCCAAGCCTGTAATTCCGCGCGCACGATTGCCGGCCCTTCGACCGGTCCCGCCAGTGGAATCCCAAGCGGGGCGATGATGCTCGATCCACCCTTGGCGTAACCGATGTTCATCTTGCCCTTGTGGGGAAAATCGTCGGGAATATCGGCTTCGTCGATCTGTCCGCACGCGGAGAGGACAAACGCGCCGGCCTCCACCGCATGCGCACGCACGGAGGAATGGCCCCAGAAGGCCTGATGCCCCGCGTCCCATTCCTCCAATTGCGGCCCGGTATGCAGCGCGAACGCGCCTGGGAATACCGCGACATGAATCTCCTCGCCGAGCCCGATCATGGCCGCCCGCATGAGGGTCATCAGGTGCTCGCCGCAAATCAAGCCGCCAAGCCGCCCGATATCGGTGTCGAATACCCTGAGGTCGGACGCGTCGCCCTGACCCCAAAACAGGCGCTCGCTAAAGGTCGGCATCGTTTTCCGGTGGCGACCCATCAGGCGTCCATCGCGGTCGAAAAACAGTAGCGCATTGTAGATGGTGGAGACCTCCGGACGCGAGTCGATCTCGTTGCATCCCATCACGACATAGGCGCCGGCCCTGCGCGCAGCAGCCCCCAGTCGTTCGGTATCTTCGCTGGGAGCGACGATCGCCGCATCCCGGAACCGAACACGACCTCCCGCCCATTGTTGCATCGGGCTGTCCCAACCCTCGGTCCAATAGGGATAGCCGGAAAGCCACACTTCCGGAAACACGATGAGATCGGTGCCGCCTTCGGCGGCTTCTGCGATCAGTTTCTCGGCCCGGACCAGCGAAGCCTCGCGGTCCATGAAGGCGGGCGCCTTCTGCACAATGGCGACGCGTACCACCTCGCGTCCACCCAGAACCGGCTTGCTCGATCGCTGTATCAATTGCATTGCTCCCATTACACGTGAGTGGCATGATGAATGATCACGATCGTGGTCGCTTGTACCTGGGGGACATGCGCCGGTATCCGCAGGCCAACTCTCCCCGGGAGCGCATTTGCTAGACACTCTTTCGACCGCTCCGTTGGAGCCCAGCCGCCGGTTTGCCTTTTGGTCGGAGGTCGTCTGCCGGACATTTACGATGCTCGACTGCCGGGTGGAGGACTGGGCCGGCTTCCATGCTCGATTACGCAGCCGTTCGATCGCGGGCATCTCCGTGGCGCGTGTCGAGGCAACCCGGTCCGGCGTTGCGCGGACCGCCGGACTGATCCGCTCCAGCCACGACGATTCACATATCGTGATGCTGCAGGTCAGCGGCTCCGCGGAAGTACGGCAGGGTGAGCAGTCCCGAACTTTGTCTCCGGGAGCGTGTGGCGTCGTGCAGGCGGACAAGCCTTACGTCCTGAATTTCCCGCGCGCCTTTTCGCAATACGTGATCAAGTTACCCCGTGGCATTGAACCGCTCGGCGGCGCCATCAGCCCGACCGCGGCACGGTTCGTCCGATCCCTTGCTCGCGATTTGCTTGATCCGGCCGTCGAACCTGACGGCGTCTGTGACGAAGTCGCAGCCCGGGCCTTGCAAGATCTGTTATGCAGGCGTCCGGCCGAACCGGCACCGCCGCATCACATTCCCGACCTTTACGCTATGGCGGTCGCGATGATCCGGGAGAAAATGTTTGAACCGCTGCTGACCCGCAACCGGGTGGCGGACGAACTTGGTGTATCCGTGCGCACGCTCGCAAGAGCGTTTGCATTCCAGGGCACGTCGTTCAATCGTTCGCTGTGGAATTGCCGGCTGGAGGCTGCTCATGAGGCGCTGTTATCGAACCGGCGCGGCACAAGCGTCACGGAAATCGCGCTGCGGCACGGGTTTTCGGATTCATCACACTTCGCACGCCGTTTCAAAGCGAGGTTCGGCGTCAAGCCGAGGGCGATGCTGGATCGTTAGCCACGGATCAGGTCGCAGCTCTGCAATTCCGGCATGGCCGCGATGCAGCCGGACATGCCATCGAGCAAGCGATGGCCGATACCGCTGAAGGCAATCCGGCATGCGCCGGTTGGTCGTCGCCGGTGGCGAAACTTCGGGCGCTGTCGTCGATCGCCTGGGGCTTCCCGGCTTCCTCGTAGGCGCAGAAATCGCTGCAGGAGTGCCGGTTCTGCGCGCGGTCGGAGCGAAGAACGCTGCAATGTTGCTGGCATTGAAGTCGGACTATTTCGGTGGACCGGAGTTTTTTCC
>JBOHIT010000014.1:0-4720 GCA_050726155.1 Bradyrhizobium sp. | reverse complement strand
GTATTCGGCTGCCTGGTCCTTCAGATCGTCCGGGATCGGGACGATGTCGTACTTCGCGCCGAGGTCTTCCCCTTGCCAGATGATGCCGCGCATTTCGACGAGATCGACGACGCCCTTGAAGGTGGTCTCGATGCCGATGGGAAGCTGCAGTGGAATCGGCTTGATGCCGAGGCGCTTAACGAGGTCGTTCACGCAGTTGAAGAAATCCGCGCCGATCTTGTCCATCTTGTTGGCGAAGACGATGCGCGGAACCTTGTACTTGTCGCCCTGGCGCCAGACGGTTTCGGTCTGCGGCTCAACGCCCTGGTTGGAATCGAGCACGCATACCGCGCCGTCGAGCACGCGCAGCGAACGCTCGACTTCGATGGTGAAGTCGACGTGGCCGGGGGTGTCGATGATGTTGAGGCGCTTGCCTTCCCAGAACGCGGTGGTCGCAGCCGACGTAATCGTGATGCCGCGCTCCTGCTCCTGCTCCATCCAGTCCATCGTCGCAGCACCTTCGTGCACTTCGCCGATCTTGTGGCTCTTGCCGGTGTAATACAGGATGCGCTCGGTGGTCGTGGTCTTGCCGGCATCGATATGCGCCATGATACCGAAGTTGCGGTAGTTCTCTATGGCATGAACGCGGGGCATGGGGTGTTCCTTAAAATCCGTTGTTTCGCCGGTTACCAGCGATAGTGCGAGAAGGCGCGGTTGGCTTCCGCCATCCGATGCACGTCTTCACGCTTCTTGACGGCGTTCCCCCGGTTATTCGACGCGTCGAGCAGCTCGGCCGAGAGCCGCTCCGTCATTGTCTTTTCATTGCGGTCGCGCGCAGCGGTGATGATCCAGCGAATTCCCAGCGCCTGACGGCGCACCGAACGCACTTCGACCGGCACCTGGTAGGTGGCGCCACCAACGCGGCGCGAACGCACCTCGATGGTCGGCATGACGTTTTCCAGCGCCTGCTCGAACACCGGAAGCGGGCCCTGCTTGGTCTTGCTTTCGATCATGGCGAGCGCGCCATAGACGATGGTTTCGGCGGCGGACTTCTTGCCGTCGTACATGATCGAATTCATGAACTTCGTAATGATGATGTTCCCGAACTTCGGATCCGGGTTCACTTCACGCTTTTCAGCAGAATGGCGACGAGACATCTGATCTGTTCCCGCTTACTTCGGACGCTTCGCGCCGTACTTCGAACGACGCTGCTTACGGTTCTTGACGCCCTGGGTATCGAGGACGCCGCGGAGGATGTGGTAGCGCACGCCGGGCAAATCCTTGACGCGGCCGCCGCGGATCATGACCACCGAATGCTCCTGAAGGTTATGGCCTTCACCCGGGATGTAGCCGATCACTTCGAAGCCGTTGGTCAAGCGCACCTTGGCAACCTTACGAAGCGCCGAGTTCGGCTTCTTCGGGGTCGTGGTGTAGACGCGCGTGCAAACGCCGCGCTTCTGCGGCGACTGTTGCAGCGCCGGCACCTTCTTGCGCGACTTCTGCACCGTACGCGGTTTTGCGATCAGCTGGTTGATCGTCGGCATGTCAGCCTTCACCCTTTAGTTCGCGCGAAACCGAAGTTGGCTTCGCAAATTCTTCTCGGGACTAGCCGCCCCGTTCGGCCGCCTTGCGCGGAAACACCCACGCAAAACGAAATCGCGCCAACCACCCATTGCTGAGCGGAAAGCGCTTCGACGCCACAGAGGACCGCGAGTTGAGGCCGGTCAGCGTTCGCTGTTCGGCCCGTCTTCGAGGTCATGCATCCGAGTTCACTCTCAAGAGAACATGCTCAAGAGAACTAAAATCGCACTGGCATTGCCTAGCTATATGATCGACAGCGTTTGAGCGGCATTCGTCGAGGTTGGTGCCCGTCGCAACCCGTCAGGATTTGAGTCCAAAAGGATTTTAATGGGTGTTCCGTTCCGACGCTGGCGACGCTCACCGCCTGTCGTGAAGTGGGGGTCTTCTATAAGCCGTAGGTAGCTAAGTCAAGCGAAACGACAACGCAGGAAACGCCTATGGCATCTGCGGATTCAGGCTTTTGCTTGAATCGATGCGAGCGGAAATTGGCGACACTCCCCGCCTCGGCGCGCACGCAGGAATCGACGATTCTCGTTTATTTTACCCGGATAAATATGTCCAGAAGCGCGAATCCCCGGGTTCCCATCCAAAGCGGATCGCCAAGCTAAGCCTTTATTTGCCATTCCCGGCGCAAAACTGGCGCTTCCAGGCCGGGATTTTCCATGCGGTACACCGACATTGCAATTATCGGCGGCGGCCTTGCGGGCTCGACGGCGGCTGCGATGCTCGGCCGCGCCGGGATTCCGACGCTCCTGATCGACCCGCATGAAAATTATCCGTTCGATTTTCGCGTCGAAAAGTTGAGCGGCGGCACCCAGATCGACCTGTTGCACAAGACGGGATTCGCCGATTCGCTGCTGCGTTCGACCACCCTTGGCGGCGAAAACTGGATTGCGCGCGCCGGTTATCTGCTCGACAAGCGGCCGAGCCAGCAATTCGGCATCATGTACGGCGCCTTGATCACGGCGATTCGCGCCGAAATCCCCAAACCCGCCGAGTTGCTCTATGGCAAGGTCACGGATGTTTCGACCAGCGACGACCGCCAGAGACTGACGCTGTCCAACGGCGAAACGATCTCGGCGCGGCTGGTGGTGCTGGCCAATGGATTGAACGTCGGGCTGCGCCGCAATCTCGGCATCGAGCGCCAGATCACCAGCGCCTGTCACTCGATCTCGATCGGATTCGATCTCGAGCCGGTCGGCCGCCCTGCTTTCGCATTTCCGGCGATGACTTACTTTTCGGAACGGCCGAGCGACCGTATCCCCTATCTGACGCTGTTTCCGGTCGGCACCAAGATGCGGGCCAATCTGTTCACCTATCGCGAAGCCGACGATCCATGGCTGCGCGAGATGCGGCAGCGACCGGTCGAGACCATGAATGCCGCGCTGCCGCGGCTGCGCCGGATCACCGGCGAATATTCGGTGTCCGGCGACGTCAAGATCAGGCCGGCGGATCTTTACGTCTCGACCGGCTATCGGCAGTCCGGCATTGTTCTGGTCGGCGACGCCTTTGCGCACACCTGCCCGGTATCGGGCACCGGCACCGACAAGGTGCTCACCGACGTCACCCAGCTCTGCAACATCCACATTCCCGCCTGGCTCGGGACCGAGGGTATGAACGAAGCCAAGATCGCGTCGTATTACGCCGACCCGGTCAAGCAGGCCTGCGACGCCTGGTCGATGGCAAAGGCGTTCAGCTTCCGCAAGGTCACGCTCGACCGCGGCCTCTACTGGCGCGCGCAACGGCTGGCGCGCTTCCTGGCGTGGTTTGGTGCAGGAAATCTGCGGCGGCTGCGCAAGGCCGCCCGCGGCAGACGCGCATCGCGTGCACTGCCGGCGGCGTCTTCCCTGTCGTCATCCACTTAGCCGACAGCACTTCACGAGGCGGCGGACAATCCCGGCTTGGTGCGCGGCGGCGATGATGGCCGGTTACGCAACCGGTTTCGCAGGCCACGCAAGCGCTGATAGGCAAGCTGCCGACCGGCTTCTAACCGATAGCCGAGCGATTTGCCGGGACCAATATCGATCAGCATATCGACCATGTTGCGGCGACCGGCCCACAAATGGGCCATGAAGCTTTCTTCCGCAGCGCAGGAATTGATCGCCTGGATTGTCGGCCCGGCAAACAATTGCTCGGTTACCTGGTCGACCAGCAAAGCGCCGGGCGAGTACTTGCTGAATTTCGCATCGAAGGCGGTTTTCCAGGTGTAGGCTGTGGCACCGCAATACATCAGTACCTGCGCCGCGATGACCTCCGCGTTGACCCGGAGCAGCGCCACCGAAGCGTCATTGCGCACCGCCAGATCGTGGACAAGTCGCCGGACAAAGGCGGCATCGTGTGGATCGGACAACAAGGCCGTGCCCTGATCTCCCTTCCAGCTCGCCTTTTCCATCGCGAGGAAAGTCTCAAATGCCTGCACCGCACCGGCCGGCATCCGATCGTTCAGGATTTCGACATCGCCGAGGGCCGAAAGCCTGTTCCAGTCCTGGCGCAGCTTCTTGCGGGTTGAGCCGGACCGTTTCACGCCGAATTCTCGCGTCACGAACGGCCGCGCATTCCCGCCGAGCATCAGCGGCTCGATACCGCGGGCCGACAGCATCCTGAGCATGGCCGAATGGCTCGGGCAATCCGCATCGAATGATTTCAGGTTGACGACATTCGGCAGCCGGCTTGCTTCGATCGCGGCGAAGAACGCCGGCATCACCGCATCGGCGAATGCCGGATCGACCACGGGCGTGGAGAGAAAAGCATAATTGTAAGGCAACGCTTCCAGCACCGTCGGCCAAAACGGTGCCGCCTTGCGCAATTGCAGCGCCCACGCCCCTACGAGCTGCTGTACTCCAGCGTCGTGCTCCCACGCGTGCATCACGACAATCGTGGCAAACTTTGTCTCGCTGGCGGCCCTTAACGCGGCGGGGTTCATGAACACGTTGGACGAGGCGCGCAGAACCAGGTCGTCCCACGCCGGGCCGACATCCACGTTTGGTGAATCAATTGTTACCGAAATCATTTGAAAAATGTGCCTCGAGCGGCGCCGCGTCGCGGGGATCGTGTTCGCGCGACGTTGAGTTTCGGTTAAGCCCGGCGCTGATTGCGCCGGTTTCCCGCCGTTAGTTTCAAGGTTTCTTTGCCTTTTTCGGCGCAATGATGGGACATCACC
>JBOHIT010000013.1:0-12337 GCA_050726155.1 Bradyrhizobium sp. | reverse complement strand
GTATGCAGGAACTCGATTACGTCGTGGGCGGGCTCCTGAAAAGGCTGGATGACCTCGGTATTGCCGACAACACGCTCGTCATCTTCACGACCGACAATGGTGCCGAGAAATTCACCTGGCCCGACGGCGGCACCTCGCCGTTCCGCGGTGAAAAGGGTCTTGGTTGGGAGGGCGGGTTCCGGGTGCCTTTCCTGATCCGCTGGCCCGGCAAGATCCAGCCAGGCCGCGTCGTCAACGGAATCACGTCGCACGAAGACGTGCTTCCGACGGTGCTCGCCGCTGCCGGCGAGCCCGATGTGGTTGCAAAATGCAAGGTGGGTCACACGGCCGGCGAGAAGACCTTCAAGGTGCATCTCGATGGCTTCAACCAGTTGCCTTACATCACAGGGCAAACCAAGGAATCCGCGCGCGAGCAATTCGTTTACTACGGCGAGACAGCGCTTTACGCGATCCGTTACAAGAACTGGAAAGTTCACTTCGAGACTAAGGACGACTGGTTCGCGGGACACTCGGCCGCACCGACTGTGCCACAGCCGGTCAACCTGCGTGCGGATCCCTTTGAGCAGCATATGCAAGCTCCGGCCTATCCGAACTATGCGGTCAACAAGCTCTGGACCGTGCTGCCGATCGCAGCACTCGTCGAACAGCATCTGGCCACGTTCAAGGATTTCCCGCAGCGCCAGTCTCCGATCGACGTCGACGTGAATGCAATGATGAAGCGCGTGATGGCGGCTGCCGCAAAAGTGCGGGGCGGAAATTAGGGCAATGATGCGAGATTCAACGTCGGGCGGCATTCGTGCCGCTCGCCGGTTGTCAACATCTGCGCCGAATGAAAATCCTCACTGACGGCGTCAAAATTCGGACAGGCGGTTCAATGTTGTCAATCCTCCTTCCTGCGGCGCGGCGACTCTTTCTTGCTGTCGGGCTTTGCATCGGTTGTGTTGCCTCGCAATATGCGTCGGCGCAGTCCAACTCGCTGCCGTCCTGGAACGACGGCGCTGTCAAGAAGTCCATCACCGACTTCGTCACGCGCGTGACCGTGCAGGGCGGTGCCGACTTTGTCCCCGTCGAACAACGCATCGCCGTGTTCGACAATGACGGCACGCTGTGGTGCGAGCAGCCGGTCTATTTCCAGGCTGCCTTCGCGCTCGACCGCGTCAAGGCGATGGCACCAAGCCATCCGGAATGGACAAACCAGCAGCCTTTCAAGGCCTTCCTCTCCGGCGACAGGAAGGCGCTGGCCGAGCAGGGCGAGAAGGGCGTGCAGACGCTGGTCGCGGCGGCGCATAGCGGCATGACCACGGACGAATTTGCAAAGTCGGTCTCCGACTGGCTTGCGACCGCAAAGCATCCGCGCTTCAACCGGCCTTACAACGAATTGATCTACCAGCCGATGGTCGAACTGCTGGCCTATCTCCGTGCCAACGGCTTCAAGACTTTTATCGTGTCCGGCGGCGGCGTCGAGTTCATGCGGGTGTGGACTGAGAAGGCCTACGGCATTCCACCCGAGCAGGTGGTGGGTTCCTCCGGCGTTACGCAATACCGGCTCGACGGCGCGGGCAAGCCGTCGTTGCTGAAGACGCCAAAGGTGCAATTCATCGACGACGGGCCGGGCAAGCCCGCCGGCATCAACATGATGATCGGCCGCCGCCCGATCCTCGCTTTCGGTAATTCCGACGGCGACCACCAGATGCTGCAATGGACCATGGCCGGAATCGGGGCGCGCTTTGCCGGCATCGTGCACCACACCGACAGCACCCGCGAATACGCCTACGACCGCCCGTCGAAGATCGGCAAGCTCGACAAGGCCTGGGACGAGGCGAAGGCGAAGGGATGGACCGTCGTCGACATGAAGCAGGACTGGAAGAGGGTTTTCGCGTTCGAGCCGTAGAGGACAAGATGAAAAAAGCCGTGATCGTTGCTTGCTTGCTGGCAGGCCTGCCCGGGATTGCGTTCGCGCAGTCGCCCGAGGACCGACTGAAACAAAGCCGCGCGGTCGAAGCCGTTATTTGGGGCATGCCGGCCGTCAATACCGACTTGATGCGGCAAGCTGCCCTGAAGGCAGGGGCAAAGCAGAATGAAATCGTCTACTGGTCGCGTCCCGTCGATTGGCGCAACCAGACGCTCACACCGAATCCGGACGCCATCTATCTGATGACGTTCTTCAACACCAGGAACGGTCCCGTCGTGATCGACATTCCACCCGCCGGCGAGGCTGGTTCCTTCACCGGCAATATCGACGACATCTGGCAGATGCCGCTCGAGGATGCCGGACCGTCCGGCGCGGACAAGGGCGCGGGCGGCAAGTATCTGCTTCTTCCACCGGGTCACACGGGCAGCGCTCCGCAGGGTTACATAGCGCTGCCGATGCTGACCTACAGCGGCTATGCACTGATCCGTTCCACGTTGAAGAGCCATGCCGATGCCGACGTGGCAAAGGCGGTAGCCTACGGCAAGCGGCTGAAGATTTATGCGCTGAAGGACGCGGACAATCCGCCGCCGACCAAATTTACCGATGCCGCAGACGTCCTCTTCGATTCGACGATTTCGTACGATATGCGGTTCTTCCAATCGCTCCACCGCATCATCCAGGACGAGCCGTGGCTCGATCGCGACAAGGCGGTAATCGACTCTCTGCGGATGCTGGGCATTGAGAAGGGCAAGCCGTTTGCGCCCGACGCAAAAGCCGCTGCGGCGTTGACGCAGGGCATTCGTCAGGCGCATGCCTGGCTCGATCGCAAGTTAGAGACGGCGTTCTCCCCCTATTTCGAGGGAACGCATTGGGCCGTTCCAGCTTCGCAGGAACTGGTGCAGGTAACGTCGGGCGGTTATGCCGATCCAAATCTGTATCCGCTCGACGCGCGCGCCATCACCTATTCGATCGGCTACGTCGGCATCAAGCGTCTCGGCGCGGGGCAGTTTTACCTGATGTCTGGAAAAGACAAGCAGGGCGCGGACCTCGATGGCGCGAAGAGCTATCGGCTGACTGTTCCGCCGGACGCGCCGGTCCAGCAATACTGGTCGGTCACCGCTTACAGTCGCGACACCCATGCGCTGATCAAGGATGTGTCACGGGCAAGCCGCTCGTCGCAGGTCGCCGATCTCAAGAGGAACGGCGATGGATCGGTGGACATCTGGTTCGGGCCGACGGCCCCTGCGGGCAAGGAAACCAATTGGGTGCCGACCAAGCGGGGTGAGCGGTTCGAATTGTTGTTCCGCCTTTATGCGCCAACGAAGGCATTATTCGACAAGCAATGGAAGCTGCCGGACATGGTGGCGGCTGCAACCCCGCAAGCGACAGGAAATAGGAAATGAAATCGATAGTCACGGCTACGTTTGCAGCTTTGTGCGCGGCAGCGCCGGCTTTTGCGCAGAACGTCGTTCCAGTCACAGCCGACAATTTTGCCCGGGCCGAAACCGATCTCTACTTCGGCAATGCGGTGAAGGATGCCGACGGCATCGGCAAGATGCATCATCGTCGCGAGCCGATGCAGATCGACAAGCAGGCAGTCATACGTCCCAATCGCGATACCCTGTATTCCGCGTCCGTGTTCGACCTCAACGCGGGTCCGGTTATCGTTACGCTGCCGGATGTAGGTAAGCGCTTCCGTTCGATGCAGGTCATCAACGAAGATCACTATGTTGTCGGCAACGTGGAATACAGGCCCGGCACCTATACGTTTGACAAGAAGAAGGTTGGTACTCGCTACGTGTTGATCGCCTTGCGGACGCTGGTTGATCCAGGCGATTCCAAGGATGTCGCGGAGGTCCACGCTTTGCAGGATGCGACCAGGCTCAGCCAGAAAAACGCCGGCAAATGGGAGGTGCCAAGCTGGGATCAGGCCAGCCAGAAAAAGGTACGCGATGCCCTGCTGGCGCTCGGGTCGACCATCCCAGATTTCAAGCATGCGTTTGGGGCCAAGGGCCAGGTCGATCCTGTTCGTCACCTGATCGGTAGTGCACTCGGCTGGGGCGGCAATCCGGACAGGGAAGCGACGTATCTGAACATCACGCCAGCCAACAATGACGGCAAGACCGTCTACCGGCTCGACGTCAAGGACGTTCCGGTGGACGGCTTCTGGTCGATCAGTCTCTACAACCCCGAAGGCTACTTCCAGAAGAACGACCTCAACGCCTATTCGCTCAATAACCTCACGGGCAAGAAGAATTCGGACGGATCGATGACGGTTCAGTTCGGCGGCTGCGACGGCAAGGTCCAAAATTGCCTGCCGATCATGCCGGGCTGGAACTACACGGTGCGGCTCTACAGGCCGCGCGCGGAAATCCTGAGCGGCAAATGGAAATTCCCGGAGCCGAAGCCTGTGAGCTAACGCCATGAGCGGCTACGACATCTTCGCCTGGATCGTGCTCATCATCCTGGTCGCCTGCTGCATCGCCGTGTTCTGCATCGCCGGCTCGCTGCCGGGGCGCATCGCCAGATCGCGCAATCATCCCTATACGGAGGCGGTGACGGTGGCGGGCTGGATCACGCTGATCTGCGGCTTTGCGCTGTGGCCGGTCGCATTGATCTGGGCCTATGTCGACATCCCCCGTCCGCGCGCGGAGACACGGCCATGATGATCGCGTTGATGGCGGCCTATCTGGTCCTGCTCTTCGCCATCGTGCGGCTCGGCATTGTGCGGTTCAACCTGTTCTGGAAGGCCTCACCTTTTCTCGTGCTGGTGCTTCTGAACCTGGGTCTGTTCATCCCGATGGGCTGGGGGGCGCCGCAGGGGCCGGCGCTGGTCGTGCGCCATGCGGTCTCGATTGTGCCTGACGTCGCAGGAGAAGTGGCCGAGGTCCCGGTCGTGGCCAACACGCCGCTCAGGGCGGGTGACGTGCTGTTCAGGATCGATGCCACGCCATATCAGGCGCAGGTCAAGACGATCGAGGCGCAACTGAAACTGTCCGCTACGCGGCTCGCCCAGATGACGCAGCTGTTCGAGCGCGATTCCGGCCGCGGCTTCGACGTCGAGCAGCGGCAGTCCGAAGTCGATCAGCTCAAGGGCCAGCTCGAAGCGGCGCAATGGAACCTCGACAAGACCACGGTGCGCGCCCCTGCCGACGGTTACGTGACCAACCTCGCGCTGCGCAAGGGCGCGCGCGTTGCCAATCTGCCGCTGGCGCCAGTGATGGCCTTCATCGACACGACGGACACGATCATCGGCATCGAGATCAACCAGATCGATGCGCGCTATGTCGAACCGGGGCAGGAGGCCGAGGTGACCTTCAAGTTCGCGCCCGGCCGGATCTACAAGGGCAAGGTCGAAAGCGTCCTGCAGGCGATCGCCACGGGACAGACGCAGACGTCAGGCACCGCCGTCATGCCGAAGGCGATCGAGGCCGCACCCTTCGTGGTGCGCATCAAGCTCGACGATGCCGAAATCGCGCGCAACCTGCCGGCCGGTTCGGCGGGCATGGCTGCGATCTACACCGGACATTTGAAGCCGACACATGTGGTCCGGCGCGTGATCCTGCGCCAGGTTGCGATCCTGAACTATGTCAATCCGTTCTGACCTACTTCAAGTGCCTCTGTGGCGTCACCGGTTTCTCCGGGGCGGCAGGTGTGAAGCTCAGGGTCGTCATGAACGTGGCGCTCGTCGGCCGGTTTTCAGTGTAGATATCCGCGTAGCCGCGCAGGTTCAGATAGCCGGTGTAGCCTTCCCACGCCGGAAAGAAGAAACCGATCTGCGGGCCGATGCCGATTGCGCTCCCCCTGTTGTCGCCGAGCTTTGCGCCGGTGCCGCTGTCGCCGGTGAGCTGCTGATAGAAATAGCCGACCAGCCCCGCATGAACGCTCTTGCCGATAAATTGCGAGGCTGCCCAGTCGGCATGGAAGTCGATGCCGTTGCGGTAGTCCAGCGCCGTATTGGTGCCGTTGAAACTGAACCCCGCGACCACCGAAAACTCCTGGCCGGTCTTGGGGTTGAGATAGGTATAGCCCGCACCGGTGTCGACCGAGACGAAGCCGGCACTGAGATTGGCAAGGCGGGTGGAATCATAGGTGCCGCTCGGGATGTTGCCGAAAACGTATGTCATGAAATTATTGACGCCGAAATTCCATTTCAGGCTGCCGATGTAATACAGGTCGCCCCAGGTGACCCTGTTGTCGAAGGCCGAGCCGGAAATCGTGTTGCCGCGTGGTCCCGTCAGCGTCGCGTTGATATCAGCCCCGATATTGCCGGGTACCGTCGCGGCGCCGACCGTCAACTGACCGCCGAGGACAGGTGTCGCGAAAGTGTAGGTCGGCAGGAAGACGCCGACATCTGCTTTCGCATGCAGGCCGGCAACGATGGCGGCATTGTTCTGCAGCGCCTTGCCACCGCCGGCTACGGCGTCGAGATGAATATACTGGAAGGTGTAGCTCATCCCGGGCTGGCCAGGCACAGCGGAGAGGCTGCCCATGGTTCCCGGCAGCCAGAAGCCGATGCCACCGTTGTCAGCCTTTGCAGTAGCCGGCACCAAGACGATCGCGCTCAACGTCAAGACGGCGAGCGCTTGTTGCGACCATCGGTCCATCATTCGGATTCTCCCGGAAGCGCGAAGGGGCAACTCATTCTAGAAGAAGGCAAAGCTGCTTGTGCGCCACTTTTAGGGTTTAGTTCACATGGCCGAAAGTTTTTCTCCGGTAGTGACTTAATCGTCACGCGACCTGGCCGAGTAGAGCGCTTCAATGCTGCATTTAGGGACAGCCAATATGCAGTTTGTGCCACCACGGCAGTTTGCTCTCCGAATCAGTTTTCTATGGTTGCCATAGCTATCCTGATGTCAGGCGTTGTGGAACTTTCGTCCTCGAAATCCCGAAGACGGAGTCGGAGATAGATCCAGAGATGACCAGCACCCGTCCCGAAGAGCAGCGCAAGCTCCGTATCGGGTTTCGCGCCTCCATCATCACGGTGTTCATCGCCGCGGTGCTGTTTGTGGGCCTCACGCTGGTCTATCTGAGCTTTGAGCGCGTCTCCTCGATTACCCGGACGGCGGCCAGCACTTTTATCGATAAGGTCGCCCAGCTCGGCGCCGACCGCATCGATACGCAGTTCAAGAACGTGCGGGACTGCCTGGAAATTCTTGGCGGACTGCCGTCGATCCAGGCGGCGGAAGTCGACGATACAAAGCTTTACGGCCTGATGGCGTCAATGCTGCGCAACAATCCGCAGCTTTTCAATCTCTACGTCGGGTATGAGGACGGCTCTTTCCTGGAGATGGACGTCATCGATAGAGGCAAACCCGGCTTCAGATCGAGTTTGAAGGTCGACGAGGATGCCGCCTATCGCGTTGTCGTCATCTCCCGAACCGGCGCCTCGCCCAAACCGGTGACGTTGTTCTTCTCCGAGAACCTCATTCAGGTCGCGGAGGTCGTTGGTCCGGCCAGTTACGATCCGCGCCAGCGGCCGTGGTATGTCGAAGCCTTCAAGGACGACAAGACGCTCCTGACCGGTCCCTATATTTTCTTCGCAACCGGTCAGCCCGGCTACACCTTGCGAACACCGCTGAGGGAGGGCCGTCGTGGCGTCGTGGCGGGCGATCTTTTGCTCAGCAGCCTGGAAGAGATGCTCAACCAGCAAAGGCTTGGGAAATCCGGGTTGGCGTTTCTGTTCAACGATGCAAATCGGGTGGTGGTTGGCCATCCCGAGATGAGTCGCTTGATGGAACAGGTCCCCGACACGCTTCCCGAGATTGGCGCGATCCGGCCGATAGGGCTCGTAGACGTGATCCAGTCCTGGAAAAGCGGTGGCAGGGCGCAGCAGTTTTTCGTCGATCATGCCGGGCGAGCCTACGTCGCGGCCTTCCACCGCGTCGAGACGGCCGGATCGGCCAACATCCGCCTGGCGGTGATAGCTCCGCTCGACGAGTTCTTTTCGCAGATACTGTCCGAACGGCGACTCCTGTTCGGATTGGCTCTCGGGTTCGTGATCGCCATGCTTCCGTTCGCTTTCTGGCTGGGTTCGTTGATGGCGCGTTCGATGCGCGAGCTCGCCAAACAAACCGATGAAATTCAGCGGTTCCAGATTGCCGACCGGCCGCGTGTGCACTCGGCCATTGCCGAGATCGACGAACTCGGCCGTTCGGTATCCACAATGCGAACGGTCGTCAGCAATTTCTCGAGCTTCATCCCGCGGCAGATCGTTCAGCAGCTGATCGAGTCCGGCGCCTCGCTCAAATTGGGTGGCTCGCGGCGGGAAGTCACCGTGCTGTTCACGGATGTCGCCGACTTTACCGCGAAAACCGAGAAGGCCGATCCGTCGCAGGTCATGATCTATACGTCGCGTTACTTCGCAGCCCTTTCGGAAGAAATCATGCGCCACCAGGGCACCGTCGATAAATTTATCGGCGACGCCGTCATGGCGCTCTGGAACGCGCCGGCCGATGATCCCGATCACGTCGCAAACGCTTGCAGGGCGGTGCTCGGCTGTATCAGCAAAAACGCGGAGTTGAACAAATCCTTCCGCAGCGAGGGCTGGCCGCCTTACACCACGCGGTTCGGCTTGCACGTCGGCGATGCCGTGGTCGGCAATGTCGGCTCGTCCGATCGCATGAATTACACCGCACTCGGCGCAACCATCAATCTCGCGGCCCGCCTGGAAGGCCTCAACAAGAACTACGGAACGCAGATTCTCGCAAGCGCCGGCGTCAAGGCGCGCGTCGGATCCAAATTCATTTTTCGCAACGTCGACGAGATAAGGCCCAAGGGATTTGCCGAGGCGGTGGCGATCTACGAATTATGCGGCGAACGAAGCGGCGGTGGCGGCTCGGAACTGGCCTTCTGCGACCGCTGGGACGCTGTCTATGCGTCGATTCAGCACGAGGAGGCGGGCGCCGCGTTGATACGAATTTCCGATTTTCTCCAGGAATATCCGTGGGACGGCGTCGCGCAATATCACGCCGAGCGTCTTCGCGCGGCGATCCATCAGCGGAATTTACTGGAACCATCCCGGCATTGAACATGGTTGGAAACGGCCGTCAGGAGATCGAACGATGGACAGACGGCAACTTCTGACAGGGGCGATGAGATTCGCGGTCGGCACAGCCGCGATATCAGCGCCTGCGATTGTCCGTGCGAAGACAAGATTGCGGCTCGGCCACCTGCACGTCGTCGCCGTCGATGGGCAGATTTTGACCGGTCTCGATCGCGGCTCGTTCGAACGCCACGGGATCGAATTCGAGCGCTCGGAGTTCAACACGGGCCCCGAAGTCTTCGAGGCGATGGCCGCCGGTCAGCTTGACGTGTTGTCGGCAGGTGGCGTGATCTCCAACTATCTGGCACTTGGGGTCGGTCGCGCCTTCCTGATCAACGATATCGAGATTGCCACCGCACAGCTCTGGGTGCGGCCCGATCTGGGTGTTCGGACGTTCGCCGATCTCCGGGGCAAAACCGTCGCGACGACCACCAGGACGACGGCTCACATCTTTCTGGATCGCGCCTTGCGCGCCAACAACATCGACAATTCCGAAGTCGAGGTGCGCAACAGTAGCATGTCGGCGGCAGTTGCCTCTTTCATTGCCGGCGACGTCCCCGCGGTTGCGCTCTGGGTGCCCTTCAACATCACGGTTCGCGAGAAGCTGCCCGGTGCCATCAAGCTGGTGGATGCGTCAGCATTTTATCCGCAATCAGCGGTCGTCGGCGGCTGGGTAGCCCGGCATGATTACTACAGCAGCAACAGGGACGTCCTCGGCGGGATCATTCGCGGCTGGGCGGACGCGAATGATTATATGGTGCGCAACAACGCCGCTGCCGCTGAGGCCTTGCAGAAAAACCACTACCGTCATGCGAAGGTCGCGGACATCACCGAAGCGCTCAAGGCGCAGAAGATGTTCTCGTCGCGGGAGTGGAAGCGGCTCTATTCGGACGGCACGGTCGTCAAATGGCTCCAGCAGGTCAGCGACTTCTTCATGACCGAAGCCGGTTCGGCAAAGTCGACGCCGGCAGCGGAGTATTTCGATCCAAGCATCTATCTCTCGACAATCGGGTGAGTGGTGC
This sequence comes from Bradyrhizobium sp., assembly GCA_050726155.1. Taxonomy (GTDB): domain Bacteria; phylum Pseudomonadota; class Alphaproteobacteria; order Rhizobiales; family Xanthobacteraceae; genus Bradyrhizobium. Next base: position 2,358 of record JBOHIT010000013.1, on the reverse strand, counting down.
GCTGGGCGTATTCGCTTGCGTCGAGACCACACAGCAGACCACGGTATGCCATTCGAAATTTGCCTGGAGACAGGTGCGATCAGCACTGCGTCCCCGGCCAGCCATCGCAGCCAGTGCCCTGTCTCGATGCCTATAGCGGGTTAGAAAGGCGACTCACTTTTTCGCTTTCAACCCCGCGCCGCCGGCCGAGACTGACAACCTCAAGGCCCGCATTCGCGCGCTCGGCGTCAATGGCGTGATCGGCTCGGCGGGTGGCTTGAGACTTAATCGAAGAATATAGGCGCGCGACTTGATCGAGGATACCGTTCGGTCAAGAATCTGGGACAATTCAGGAAGCGCTGTGCCAGCCACGAATGCGTTTCGCAATGCATCGTCGGCTTCTGGCGTCCAAGGTCTGCCCTTACGAGGCATCGTCCCGCTACCTCTCACCTTAGTCGATGGTCATCCAGCGAACCGCGGGGCGCCAGCCAGAAGGCTAACAGTCCGCGCCGTTGCGGAAAAGCGGGTTCGGGAAAATTAGGTACGTTTACCGGGAGCAAACGGCAATGCCGCCGTTGAGCGGCCGTCGTGCGGCGAGTGAATAATAAAGCCCCGTCCGTGGGGCTGGCTCGGACGATGGTGATTGGCGATGAAATCATCTTACCGATAGGGGCGCCTGCCGTGGGGCGCCGGATGTATCGCAGCCAATGGGACTGAACGCGTCAGCCTTGATTGCATGCGTAGTAAGTAATACGGCTCCGCAACGCACAACGCCGCTCAAGCGGAATATGTTCGCTTGAGCGGCGTCGGCCTAGCCCCGGACCTGAAATTTTCCGGCAAGGGTATGTTGGCATGACCTGTGCCACGGTTCGATGAAATCGCCGTGATTGGGTCTCCGTAAGAATACTGAGATCGAGTTGTTTTCGCGCGGTCGGCTGCCCCGTGGTGGCGCCGTCACTTGCTTTCCGGAGTTGAGCTAACCGCGTCCCTTCTGTTCGATTTTCGATCCGTTGTTGGACCCGGCGTCGGCCCATTTCTTCGTGAGCGATAAGGCATGGGTAAATCGACGATCGATGGAATCGCGATCCTCTCTGTGTCTCAACGACGTGATTAGCGTTGCAATAGCGAAGTAGGCCTCGAATTTGGGCGTCAATTCAGCCAGCGTAGCTTGCGCGACTGTCCGCGCGAGGTCGGCGGCTTGCTGAAGATCTTCGTTGTCGCGAACAAGATTTGCGGAATTGAGCAGCGCCAATACTTTGATCGCAAGATTGTCTTGACCGGGTGGCATTCCAAAACCAAACGAATTTTCAATATCCCGGCAGAATGACGTTTATGCCGCTAATCTGCAACCGATCGATCTTGTTTTACCTTCCACTTTCGCCTGCGCTCTTGGCGCAGACAGCGGAGTGAGAAATTTGGTGTAGCGCCTCCCGTGCGCACCGGCGCGCATGGATGCGCGCACTATTGCTGCGACGCAGATCTGCCTTCTCTTGGACGCGCTGGAAGTCCGGAACGCACGATGTGACCCGGACCTTGGACTCGGGCCGGTCATCGCTCGTTGAAGCAGGGGCAATTGGAAGTGGTCGGCAGGGGCCGCCCGCTTTTCCAAGTTACGGGCGGCTCCACTTCATTTCAACTCGTCTCACTGGTTCACTTTTTTGTCGTGTCAACATTTATGCCGATCAGCTTCCAGATCTTATTGTTCATGGTGAAGCGCAGGCGGTATTTGACCAGCATCTCGTCGGTCTTGAACGTGCCGGCCAAAATCAGCGAGCCTTCTTCGTCGATCTTTGCGTTTTCGGAGGAAACGCGATCGGCGGCGACGATATCCTCAAAGAAGATTTGCTTATCCCGAAACGCCGTGAAGGCCGTCTGGAGCTTTTCCGGCGTAGCCTGCAGCTGGAGCTGCCGCGATACCTTGGACCACATCACCGCATAGTTGTTGGACATGTTGGCGTCATTGAATGTCGCCAGCGTCGATCGGATCATGACATCCTGATCGCGGTCCGACGGAATCTCCGCTGCGAAGGCCGTCGGGATAGACACGATTGCCAATGCAAGCAGCGAGGCGATGCAGGCCGTTACATAAGCGCGAAATGATTTCATCATCACCCTCCAAGAATGCTAAAAGTGACTTGCGGTGCGAACGCGATTTACTCGCTCGACTAAACCATTGCCGACAGCTTTTCCGGGCTACCTTCTTGAGGTCGCGGGTATGTCGTACAGCCGCTTCAGAATAGATCACTTTCGTCGTGTGTGATGTGATGTTTGTCACGTTGAGCCGCCAACGACGCTCTCCGGGCGGCCAACAATGCCTATTCCGACGGATGAGGAAATCGTTTGCGCCGCGATCGGTCGGTTGACCCGGCGCTAGTGCTC
>JBOHIT010000012.1:0-14573 GCA_050726155.1 Bradyrhizobium sp. | reverse complement strand
CCCATGCACCGGTGATCGAGGCGGTGCGGGTGCCGCCATCGGCCTGCAGCACGTCGCAATCGACGGTAATCTGGCGCTCGCCGAGCGCCTCGAGATCGATGGCGGCGCGGAGCGACCGGCCAATCAGGCGCTGGATTTCGACCGTGCGTCCGCCCTGCTTGCCGGCGGATGCCTCGCGGCGGGTGCGCTCCAGCGTGGCGCGCGGCAGCATGCCATATTCGGCCGTGACCCAGCCGCGGCCCTGGCCCTTGAGCCAGGGCGGCAGCCGCTCTTCCAGCGTCGCCGTGACCAGCACATGGGTGTCACCGAATTTCACCATGCAGGAACCTTCGGCGTATTTGACGACGCCGCGTTCCAGCGACACGGGGCGCAGCTCATCGGGCGCACGGCGGCTTGGCCGCATGGGGAATCCTCCGGAAAATCAGGTAGAAGTGGTTCGCGGTGCTTGTAGGAGGGGGAGCGGGCAGCGGCAAGGGCTTTGGCCACCTCATTAAGGGGAATGCGTGCTTGTCACAGGGCCTCCGGATAGACAGATTAGGGGTCACGTCGAGGGAGTAATTGGTGGCCCACCACGATCCGATTGGCCTGATCGCGCCGAATGCCGGGCTGGCCCAGCTCAATGAGCGCTCGCGCGACATTTTTCGTCAAATCGTCGAGAGTTACCTCGCCACCGGCGAACCGGTCGGCTCCCGCAACATCTCGCGCCTGATCGCGATGCCGCTGTCGCCGGCCTCGGTGCGCAACGTGATGTCGGACCTCGAACAGCTCGGCCTGATCTACGCGCCGCACACCTCGGCTGGGCGCCTGCCGACGGAACTCGGCCTGCGCTTCTTCGTCGACGCCCTGATGCAGGTCGGCGACCTCACCGAAGACGAACGCCAGTCGATCCAGACCCAGCTTGCCTCCGTCGGCCGCGCGCAATCGGTCGAGGCCGCCCTCGGCGAAGCCCTGACGCGATTGTCGGGCCTGACCCGCGCCGCCGCTGTGGTGCTGACCGCCAAATCCAATTCACGGCTGAAGCACATCGAATTCGTGCGGCTGGAGCCGGAACGCGCGCTGGTGGTGCTGGTCAGTGAAGACGGCCAGGTCGAAAACCGCGTGTTGACCTTGCCGCCCGGCGTTCCTTCTTCCGCGCTGACGGAGGCGACCAACTTCCTCAATTCCCGCATTCGCGGCCGCACGCTGGCGGAATCGCGGCTCGAACTCGAAACCGCGCTGACGCAAAGCCGCGCCGAACTCGATCAGCTGACGCAGAAGGTGATCGCGGCCGGCATCGCGAGCTGGTCCGGCGGCGAGAGCGAAGATCGGCAGTTGATCGTGCGCGGCCACGCCAATCTGCTCGAGGATCTGCATGCGCTGGAAGATCTGGAACGCGTGAAGTCGCTGTTCGACGATCTCGAGACCAAGCGCGGCGTCATCGATTTGCTCGGCCGCGCCGAACGCGCCGAGGGCGTGCGGATTTTCATCGGGTCGGAGAACAAGCTGTTCTCGCTGTCGGGTTCCTCCACCATCATCGCGCCCTATAGCGACGCCGCGGGCCGCATCGTCGGCGTTCTCGGTGTGATCGGGCCGACCCGGCTTAACTATGCCCGGGTCATTCCGACGGTGGACTATGCCGCGCGGATCGTCAGCCGCATGCTGGGTGGTTAATCCGGTCCCGAAAAAGGGGCTCTTTTGTTTTGACGCGTTTTCCTAACGCGAACCGGGGGCCACTTTCGCTCGAAAACGCTATGCGAAACGCTTGATTTTCGCCCGCTAAAGCACGATATCCCGGGCAGCAAATCCCCATTTGACCAGACGGTTCTTTTGAGAAGGCAGACTTATGACCGATCCCAACCGGCCGAATGACGACGCGGCGGCCCAGAGCGGCGAGCCCGTGGTCTCGAAGCCCTACATCATGCCCGACGATCCCGAAGAGGGATCGGTGGAGGCGCTGACGAAGGAAGCGGCTGAAGCGCGCGACAAGATGCTGCGCACGCTGGCGGAGATGGAAAATCTGCGCAAGCGCACCGCCAAGGAAGTGGCCGATGCACGTTCCTATGGCATCACCGGCTTCGCGCGCGACATTCTGGATATCGCCGACAATCTGCAGCGCGCGCTCGATGCGGTTCCGGCCGAAATGAAAGCCTCGGCCGATCCGGCACTGAAGTCGTTTATCGAAGGCGTCGAGCTGACCGAGCGGTCGCTGCTCAACACGCTGGAAAAAAACGGTGTCAAGAAATTCGATCCGTCGGGCGAGAAGTTCAATCCGAACTTCCAGCAGGCGATGTACGAAGTGCCGGATACGTCGGTGCCGTCCGGCACCGTGGTGCAGGTGGTGCAGGCCGGCTACACGATCGGCGAGCGTGTGCTGCGTCCGGCGCTGGTCGGCGTCTCCAAGGGCGGCGCCAAGCCGGCGCCTGCCAACGACGCCACGAACTGAGTCGAACGATTCAGGCTTACGCCTCCAACGGCTTCTCATGCGTTTTCGGCCAGTAGGTGCCGAAACTCCAGAGATTGCCTTCCGGATCGCGGGCTGCGAAATCGCGGCTGCCGTAGTGAGTGTCGTACGGCTCCATTTCGATCTTCGCGCCTGAGGCCCTCACCTTGGCGCACAGCGCGTCAGGCTCGCTGACCGCAACATAGATCGCATCGGTGCGGCGGCCGCCGAGATCGCCGACCATCTTGCTGTATTCGTCGTCACGGTTCTGGCCGAGCATCACCAATGACGATCCGTAGGCGAGTTCGGCGTGCTGCACGACGCCGTCGCCGCGATAAACGACGTATTCGGTGAAGCCAATCACGTCGATCAGCCAGCGGATCATCGCCTCGGCATCCCGGCAACGCAGGGTCGGGTAGATGCGCGGCGGTTCGATTGCAGGATTTGTCGTCATCGGGAACTCCTTGGTGCACGGCGTCTTGAAGCCACCATGCACAGACCGTGCGCCGCCGGCTTGAAGATTTGTTACCTCATGCGTCCAACATTTCGAGCGGGCGTGTCAGGCGGGTGTCGATCAGCGCCCGCCGGCGGGCCCAGTCGGTCGGCGGTTCGCCGGCGAGCTCTGAAAATTCGCGGGCCAGATGCGCCTGGTCGGCGTAACCGCTTGTCGCCGCAATGGCAGCCCAGCCGCCGCCGGCGTCCGTTTGCGCCAACCGGCAAGCCTCATGGAAACGCATGAGACGCGCAATCGGTTTCGGCGCCAGGCCGAGTTCGGAACGAAAGCGATTGACCAAATGCTTGCGGCTCCAGCCGATATCCTTGGCGAGTGCGGCAATGCGCGCGCCGCCTTTGCTGCGCGCCAGCCGGCGATAGGCGTATTCGATTTCGGGTGAAGGTGAATGGCAGGCGCGATCGGCGACAAAATCCTCGACCAGGTCGAAGCGATGTTGCCATCCGGAGGTCGCGCCCAGTCGTTCGCGCAAGTCGCGGCCCTCGCGACCCAGCACGTCACCAATGTCGACCATTCGCGCAACGAGATCGACGACGGCGCCGCCGAAGAAGCGATAGGCGCCGAGCGGCGTGAAATCGATCTGGACGCATTCGGCCCCGCCATCGGACTCGATGAAGATGGGGCCGGAATAGAGTCCGGCGGCGAAACTCGGTTGCCGGTCCGCCGCATCGGGCGCACGCCCGAGCGCGATCAGGAACGGGGTGCCGAAGCTGATGATCAGCGGCACCACCAGCGACGCGGTTTCGCGCTGGGAAATTCGCGCCAGTGCGGTTTCGCGATAGCCCGACATGCCCATGATCAGGCCGGCCGTGCGCTGCGACGGCGCACGACGAACCATCTCGAATGCGAACGGCGCAACTGGGCCGGACATGCCTTGCCTCTGCTGCGACCGCGATCAGGCCGCGATATCTGCCGACTGGATCCGCTTGACGCCGGCCTTGGCCATGTCGGCCCAGGCTTTCGCAAGCGAGCCCTGGGTGTCGATGCCGCGGCAGGCGTCCTCGATCACATAGGTCTCGAAGCCGGCCTTGCGCGCATCGAGCGCGGTCCATGCCACGCAAAAATCGGTGGCGAGGCCGGCCACGAACAGCCGCTTCACCTTGCGCGCCTTCAAGTAAGCCGCGAGCCCGGTCGTGGTCTTGCCGTCGGCCTCGGTGAAGGCCGAATAGCTGTCGACTTCCTTGTGGAATCCCTTGCGAATGATGAGCCCGGCCTGCGGGATCGAGAGGTCCTTTGACAGCGATGCGCCGTCGGTCCCCTGCACGCAATGGTCGGGCCACAGCACCTGCTTGCCGTAGGGCAGGCTGACCGTCTCGAACGGCTTCTTGCCCGCATGGCTTGTCGCGAACGAGACATGGCCCGATGTGTGCCAGTCCTGCGTCAGCACCACATTGGCAAAGCCCTTGGCGATGCGGTTGATGATGGGAACGACCTGCTCGCCGTCTTTCACCGCAAGGCTGCCGCCGGGCAGGAAGCAGTTCTGAACGTCGATCACCAGCAGCGCCGATGCCTCGTCAGGCTTGATCGCTGCGGCCGCCGAAGGCCGGCTTGAAACCAGGGCTGCAAGACCGGTGGCGCCGAGACCCGCAACAATCTGTCGTCGATCCAACATCGTGCTCTCCCGCTGATTAAAACCTCGCCTAAGGCTAAATCCGTTGCCGCAGACACGAAAGGCCGATTTTGCAGCGACGCCTGCAAATTTCGCGGTCAGCCGCGCGGACGAATTCCATCACGTACGGCGCGGAAACGCGTGAATGCCGTGGCCCAGCCGTCGCGCGGCGCGCTGCCGATGATGCGCAGCGAGGTCTGCGGGCCGAACCGCAGCCACTGCACGATGGTGACCGGCGTATTGTCCTTGCCGCTGATGGCGTCGATGCGGGTCTCGAAGCCGGGCTGGCCGTCGATGCGGACCGGCTCGGACATCGTGATCTTGCCGTCGCGCACGCCGGGAATCGTCGTCGCCATCTGCTGGGCAAAGCGGCCGCGGTCGTCAGGCTGCGCCGGTGCGGATCCGACAATGCCGATGATCATGAAGGGCGCGACTTCGAAGCCGCTTTTTTCGTCGCCATCGGCCAGGATCAGCGCAGCGCCCGGCGCCAGCGTGCGAACATTCTTGAACTCGCTGAGTTCATTCATCTTGAACGGCATCAGCCCGAGTTGCTCGTCGACCGGGACCACGGTGCGGATCGCGGCCGATGCGAACATCTGACGGATGGCATCGTCGGTGTAGATTTTCGAGGCGTTCTCCGGCACCTGCACCGCGATGTAACCCGAGAAGGTCGGGCCCGGCAGGATCATCGAATAGCGCCTGACACTGGTGGCGCCATCCTTGGCGTTTTCGACGGTGTAGTACGCAAGCCCCGCCGAGGTTTCGATGCTCTCCGGCTTGATGCCGCCAGTGCCGCCGGGATTGGCCTTGAAGGCATTGGCGACTTCGCCATAGGCCTCGGCGGGCAGGTCCGTCACCAGCACCTTGACGCCCTGATCCTCGGTCTCGAAGCCGATGAATGTCCTGGCTTTGCCAAGGCCGACCAGCGGCGTCATGCCGACCCTGGCGCCCGGCGGAAATACCGGGTCGGCGGCGAATGCGGAGCAGGTGGCGGCAACAACAAGGGCAACCGCAGCGAGGTATCGAACAGGCTTCATGAAGGGTCTACCGGGTTTGCATTGAGGCCGTTCAATGGTCGGCCGGTGCAGCCCTCGAGGGACGAGGGCTTCGTTTGGTCGGCCAGCTTTTAGCGGTTTTGATGTCCCTGCAACAGGCCGGGGCGGGCATCCGTTCCCTCATCACGTTCCGAAACACCGGATTTTTCGCGCGATATCGCCGCTCTCCAAACATTTTCCGGGCATTTCCGGCGGCGTGCCGGTCAGCCGGTCAAGTCCGCGCAGCGGCCAAATACCGCTGCTGGTCGCGATCATGGCTGGCGAGGTGCGATGCGTTCGGGGATGACGGAGATGAGTGCTTCCTCACCTTCTCCTTTCCATTTGTTAACACGGCTTAAGGCCTGAACCTTGACCTGCCCTGAGCTGACACAATCTTTCAAACGTCAGCATTTTCAGGCCTTAACGTTGCGTTCGGTCCTTGCAGGCAGGACCCCCCCTCCTATATGAGGCTCACCGTCGCAATATCGCGAGTAATTGATCGTTGGGGGTTCGGTTAGGTGCGCCGTCCAGGGCCCAGCCAACCTGCCGCAAAAAGAAGGATATGAGGACCATGGGAAAGGTCATTGGGATCGATCTCGGCACCACCAATTCGTGCGTCGCCGTAATGGATGGCAAGACAGCTAAAGTCATTGAGAACGCAGAGGGCATGCGCACGACCCCGTCGATTGTCGCTTTCAGCGATGATGGCGAGCGCCTCGTCGGCCAGCCCGCCAAGCGTCAGGCAGTGACCAATCCCGAGCGCACCTTCTTTGCGGTCAAGCGCCTCGTCGGCCGCCGCTATGACGACCCGATGGTCGAGAAGGACAAGAAGCTCGTCCCCTACAAGATCGTCAAGGCATCGAACGGCGACGCCTGGGTCGAAGCCGACAGCAAGACCTATTCGCCCTCGCAGGTCTCCGCCTTCATCCTGCAGAAGATGAAAGAGACCGCGGAAGCCCATCTCGGCCAGAAGGTCGAGCAGGCCGTCATCACGGTTCCCGCTTATTTCAACGACGCGCAACGTCAGGCCACCAAGGACGCCGGCAAGATCGCCGGTCTCGAAGTGCTGCGCATCATCAACGAGCCGACCGCGGCTGCGTTGGCCTACGGTCTCGACAAGACCAAGACCGGCACCATTGCGGTGTACGATCTCGGCGGCGGCACCTTCGACGTCTCGATTTTGGAAATCGGCGACGGCGTGTTCGAGGTGAAGTCCACCAACGGCGACACGTTTTTGGGCGGTGAAGACTTCGACATGCGGCTCGTCAGCTATCTGGCCGATGAGTTCCAGAAGGAGCAGGGCATCAACCTGCGCAACGACAAGCTTGCCCTGCAGCGCCTGAAAGAGGCCGCCGAAAAGGCCAAGATCGAATTGTCCTCGACCACGCAGACCGAAATCAATTTGCCGTTCATCACGGCCGATCAGACCGGTCCGAAGCATCTGACGATGAAGCTGACGCGCTCGAAGTTCGAGGCGCTGGTCGACGATCTCGTGCAGAAGACCATCGAGCCGTGCCGCAAGGCGCTGAAGGACGCGGGCCTCACCGCCGCCGAGATCGGCGAAGTGGTGCTGGTCGGCGGCATGACGCGCATGCCGAAGGTTCAGGAAGTGGTGAAGCAGTTGTTCGGCAAGGAGCCGCACAAGGGCGTCAACCCGGACGAAGTCGTCGCCATCGGTGCGGCGATCCAGGCCGGCGTGCTGCAGGGCGACGTCAAGGACGTGCTGCTGCTCGACGTGACTCCGCTGTCGCTCGGCATCGAGACGCTGGGTGGGGTGTTTACCCGCATCATCGATCGCAACACCACGATCCCGACCAAGAAGAGCCAGGTGTTCTCGACCGCCGAGGACAACCAGAACGCCGTCACCATCCGCGTCTTCCAGGGCGAGCGTGAAATGGCGGCCGACAACAAGGTGCTCGGCCAGTTCGACCTGATGGGCATTCCGCCGTCGCCGCGCGGCATGCCGCAGATCGAGGTGACCTTCGACATCGACGCCAACGGCATCGTCAACGTCTCCGCCAAGGACAAGGCGACGGGTAAGGAACAGCAGATCCGGATCCAGGCCTCCGGCGGCCTGTCGGATGCCGACATCCAGAAGATGGTCAAGGACGCCGAGGCCAATGCGGCCGAGGACAAGAAGCGCCGCGAGGCGGTCGACGCCAAGAACCATGCCGATTCGCTGGTGCATTCCACCGAGAAGGCATTGGCCGAACACGGCTCGAAGGTCGAGGAAAGCGAACGCCGCGCCATCGAGGACGCCGTCAGCGACCTCAAGGAAGCGCTCAAGGGCGACGACGCCGAGGCGATCAAGGCCAAGACCAACACGCTGGCGCAGGCTTCGATGAAGCTCGGCGAGGCCATGTACAAGCAGCAGGCCGAGGCCGATGCCAAGAAGGACGCGGCCAAGGATGACGTCGTCGACGCGGAGTTCACCGAAGTCGACGACGACAAGAACAACAAGAAGTCGGCGTAAGCGGGCTTTCGATCATGACCCTCACACCAAAGAGCGCAGGCGGCGTCTCGATGGGTGGGGGTCATTTTTCGTTAAGCCGAAAGCTGCATCTTTGTGAGCATCTCGCAAAATGCACTTGCGGCATGAAGACGAAATTTGGACGGATCTGACGGATGTCCACCAAACGCTGCTATTACGAAACCCTGGAAGTCGAACGAAGCGCGGACGACGGCAAGCTCAAGGCGGCCTTCCGCAAGCTCGCGATGAAATGGCATCCGGACAAGAATCCGGGCGATGCCTCCAGCGAAGTGAAGTTCAAGGAAATCAACGAGGCCTACGAGGTGCTCAAGGACGGCGACAAGCGCGCCGCCTATGACCGCTACGGCCATGCCGCGTTCGAGCAGGGCATGGGCGGCGGTGGGCCCGGATTCGGCGCCGGCTTCGCCTCGTCCTTCTCGGATATTTTCGAAGATCTGTTCGGCATGGCCGGGCAGCGCGGCCGCGGTGGCGGCGGGCGCGAGCGCGGCGCTGACTTGCGCTACAACATGGAAATCACACTGGAGGAAGCGTTCCTCGGCAAGACCGCGCAGATCGAGATTCCGGTCTCGGTCACTTGTGAATCCTGTTCCGGCACCGGCGCCAAGACCGGCACCAAGCCGAAGACCTGTTCGATGTGCGCAGGCCAGGGCAGGGTGCGGCAGGCCCAGGGCTTCTTCACGCTGGAGCGGACCTGTCCGGGCTGCCAGGGCCGCGGCCAGATGATCGAGGATCCCTGTCCGTCCTGCGCCGGCTCGGGCCGGGTGACGCGCGACCGCACGCTGTCGGTCAACATTCCGCAAGGCGTCGAGGACGGCACCCGCATTCGCCTCGCCGGCGAGGGCGAGGCCGGCGTTCGCGGGGGCCCGCCCGGCGATCTCTATATTTTCCTGTCGCTGGCGACCCACGAATTCTTCCAGCGCGACGGCGCCGACCTGCATTGCCGGGTCCCGATCTCGATGGTGGCGGCAGCACTCGGCGGCGAATTCGAGGTGCCGACCATCGACAAGGGCAAGACCAAGGTGAAAGTGCCGTCGGGAACACAGTCAGGACGGCGATTCCGCATTGCATCAAAAGGCATGCCGGTGCTCCGATCGCGCCAGACCGGTGACATGTATGTGCAGGTCATGGTCGAAACGCCGCAGAATCTGACCAAGAAGCAGCAGGAATTGCTGGCCGAGTTCGAAAAGCTGTCGTCGGGTGCAACCCAACCCGAGGCGGCGGGTTTCTTTACTAAGGTCAAGGACTTCTTCGGAAACCGCGCCGCTCCGCAGTAACCGTTTTGCTTGACCATAACGGCTTCGACCTATACCTCTTTATGACTGTTTTCTGACATTGCCGCCCGATCGCGGTCCCGCCTGGAAGCGACATGCCTCTGCAATCGTCCGTGCGTGCGTTGAAGAAGCCTCTCCGTCTTGACGACGAGGTTCGGTTTCTCCGTTCATGGATTGAAAAGCCGCTGCACATGGGTGCGGTGATGCCGTCGAGCAAGCTGCTCGCGCGCACCATGGCGCAATATGTCGATGTCGAGTCGGAAGGACCTGTCGTCGAACTTGGACCTGGCACCGGCGCGATCACCAACGCGCTGATCGAACATGGCGTCGATCAGAAGCGGCTCGTGCTGGTTGAATATAATCCGGGCTTCTGCGCGCTGCTGCGTGATCGCTATCCGCAGGCCAAGGTGGTGCAGGGCGACGCCTACAAACTCCGCGATTCCCTCCTGAAGATTCTCGACGTGCCGGCCTCGGCCGTGGTCTCCGGCCTGCCGCTCGTGACAAAGCCGATGCTGACGCGCCTGAAACTGATCCGCGACGCCTTTGCGGCGCTGGCGCCGGGCGCACCCTTCGTGCAGTTCACCTATTCGGTCGCGCCGCCGATTCCGAAATCGCTGCCCGGCGTGTCCACAGAAGCTTCCGAGCGGATCTGGATGAACCTTCCGCCCGCCCGGGTCTGGGTGTATCGCAAGGGCTGATATCTCCCGGCGCGTCTGCGCGGCGGGTTGGGCCCGAACCGCGATTTATAAAATATGTCCGCGCTGAAAATCCTCGTGATCCCGGGATCGCTTCGCTCAGGCTCGCTCAATGCGAGGCTGGCGGCTGTCGCCGCGCATCAGCTCGCGATATCCGGCGCCGAAGTGACGCGGGTCTCGCTGTCGGATTTTCCGCTGCCGATCTATGACGGCGACCTGCAGGCGAAATCGGGTGTGCCGAAACACGCGGTCAATCTGAAGCGCATGCTCGGCGCCCATCACGGCGTGCTGATCGTGACGCCGGAATATAATTCCTCGGTTCCGGCGCTGGTGAAAAACACCATCGACTGGATCAGCCGGGTGCAGGACCCGCATGAAACCCGCGGCCAGGTGTTTCGCGAGCGCGTATTTGCGATCGCATCGGCCTCCGGCGGACGACTCGGCGGCACGCGGGCGCTGGCGGCGCTGCGGCTTATCCTGACGGCCTGCCACGCCAGCGTGGTGCCGAACCAGCTCGCATTGTCGTTCGCCGACCAGGCCTATGACGAGATGGACCATCTGAAACATCCGGCCGATATCGAGGCGCTGCAGGCGCTGGTGCGGCAGTTGATCGACCAATCCCAACGCATGATGTGAGGTGATATGCAGCCAGCCCAGATCGCTCCAAGAGACCGGTTGATTGTGGCGCTCGATCTGCCCGGCGTCGCCGAGGCCGAAGCAATGGTGGCGCGGCTCGGCGACAGCGTGACCTTCTACAAGATCGGCTATCAGCTCGGTTATGCCGGCGGCCTGCCGCTGGCGCGGCAGTTGTCGGCTGCGGGCAAGAAGGTGTTTCTCGATCTCAAGATGCACGATATCGGCAACACGGTCGCGCGCGGTGTCGAGAGCGTCGCCAAACTCGGCGCGACATTTCTCACCGTGCACGCCTATCCGCAAACCATGAAGGCGGCGGTGGAAGCGCGCGCGGGATCAAGCCTCAAGATCCTCGCCGTCACCGTGCTGACCTCCTATGACGACGGCGACTTGCACGCCGCCGGCTATCGCCTCAGTGTGTCGGACCTGGTCGAAGCGCGCGCGCAGCAGGCGCAGGTGCTCGGCGTCGACGGCATCGTGAGTTCGCCGGAGGAGGCCGCTTCCTTGCGCAAGATCGTCGGTCATCAGATGAATTTGGTGACACCAGGCATCCGTCCGGCGGGTTCGGCGACCGGCGACCAGAAGCGCATCATGACGCCGGCGCGTGCGATCGCCGCCGGCGCGGATTATCTGGTGGTGGGGCGGCCGATCACCGAAGCCGCCGATCCCAAAACGGCCGCGGATGCCATTCAAACTGAAATCGCGCAGGCGCTGGGCTGACGGGCACGAAAACAAACCGCAAAGCAAGGGAACCGACGATGGCAAAAGCCTACTGGGTCGCACGGATCGATATTCACAACATGGACGGCTACAAGGATTACATCGCGCAGAACGGGGCGGTGTTCGCCAAATACGGCGCCAAATTCCTGGTCCGTGGCGGCACGCATGAGGTCAAGGAAGGCACCTCGCGCTCGCGCAACGTGGTGCTCGAATTCAAGGATTATGAGACCGCCCTGGCCTGCTACAATTCGCCGGAATACGCCCGTCTGGTCGCGCTGCGCAGCCCGCATTCGCAGGGCGATCTCGTCATCATCGAAGGTTATGACGGCCCGCAGCCCGGGTGAAGCCTGTGGCTTCGAGGCCGCTATTCAACACGGTCATTGCGAGGAGCAACGCGACGAAGCAATCCATGCTTCCCGCGCGGACAGATGGATTGCTTCGCTTCGCCCGCAATGACGGGAAGTTGCCGTAGCGGCTCGCCCCAGCTATACCCCGTGAAGAGGTGAAGCCATGGCCGACATGCGTTTGATCGTAGCTGGAGCCGGCGGCCGGATGGGCCGCGCGTTGACGCGGGTGATTTCGGAAACCCCGGGTGCCGTTCTGGCCGGCGCGCTGGAGGCGCCCGGTTCCGAACTCTTGGGCAAGGATGCCGGCGTGCTCGCCGGCCTGCCCGAAAACGGCATCAAGCTCTCGGCCGATCTGTGGGCGCTGTCGGCGAACGCCGACGGCATTCTCGATTTCACGGTGCCCGCCGCCACCATCGCCAACGTGGCCATCGCCGCCGAACGCAAGCTGGTGCATGTGGTTGGGACCACCGGACTGTCGGGGTCCGACATGGCCGTGATCAAGAGCGTGACGTCCCGCGCCACCGTCGTGCAGTCCGGCAATATGAGCCTCGGGGTCAATCTGCTGGCAGCCCTGGTGAAGCGGGTCGCGCAATCGCTCGACAGCGATTTCGATATCGAAATCCTCGAGATGCATCACAAGGCCAAGATCGATGCGCCGTCGGGTACGGCGCTGATGCTGGGCGAGGCCGCCGCCGCGGGCCGCGGCGTCGACCTGCATCTGCATTCGGCGCGCGGCCGCGACGGCATCACCGGCGCGCGCAAGGCCGGCGATATCGGTTTTGCGGCGCTGCGCGGCGGCACCGTCACCGGCGAACACAGCGTGATCTTTGCCGGCGCGATGGAGCGCATCGAGCTGACCCACCGCGCCGAGGACCGCACCATGTTCGCGCAAGGCGCGATCAAGGCGGCGTTGTGGGCCAAGGCCAAGCCGCCCGGCCTGTACACGATGGCCGATGTGCTGGGGCTCGGCGACTTCTGAGAATTTAGTTCGCCCGCATTTGAAGCATGCAGACGTCATCCTGAGGTGCGAGCGAAGCGAGCCTCGAAGGATGGGCCACGGGCGCTTCCCATCCTTCGAGGCGCGCAAGCCAGCGGCGCAATTGCGCCGCCGAGCGCACCTCAGGATGACGCGCTAACATCCGAGCGGCCCTTTAACCTTGCTTGTTCGGGCGCAGCAACGACATGCCGGTCATGTCAGCCGGTTTCGGCAATTGCATCAGATCGAGCAGTGTCGGCGCAAGATCCGCCAGCCGGCCTTCCGCCAATGTGACGTCGCCGCCGCCCTGAAGCAGCAGGGGCACCGGGTTCGTCGTGTGAGCTGTGTGCGGACCGCCGGTTACGGGGTCGCGCATCATTTCGCAGTTGCCGTGATCGGCCGTCACCAGCAGGGCTCCGCCGGACCTTTGAATCGCCTCAGAGATTTTCCCGAGCGCGGTATCTACGGTTTCAACCGCTTTGATCGCAGCCGCCAGGTTTCCCGAGTGGCCGACCATGTCCGGATTGGCGTAGTTCAGCACGATCAGGTCGTACTTGCCCGAGTCGATCGCCTCCACCGCCTTCGCCGTCAGTTCGGCCGCGGACATTTCCGGCTGCAAATCATAGGTCGCGACCTTGGGCGACGGCACCATGATGCGGTCTTCGCCGGGAAAAGGCTCTTCCCGTCCACCGTTAAGAAAATAGGTGACGTGGGG
Source organism: Bradyrhizobium sp. (assembly GCA_050726155.1). Lineage (GTDB taxonomy): Bacteria > Pseudomonadota > Alphaproteobacteria > Rhizobiales > Xanthobacteraceae > Bradyrhizobium. The sequence goes on along the minus strand of JBOHIT010000012.1, from coordinate 1,152 downwards.
ATATTTTTCCGTTTCGGCCATCCGCAACTGTGTGCGGTTTGCCGCTGCGGTGACTTCGCCAAGGATGTTTGGAAACGCCTGCGGCGGAAAGATAGTCTGCATCAGCTTGTCCAGATCAGCGCTGTACTGCGTCATTCCAACGGCGGCGGCGAACCGGACGCTGCGTTTGCGCGGGAAGCCGGCAAATGACGGATCAAGCATCGCGCCAAGGATCTCGCGGACGCGGTCGGCGCGGAAGTTGAAGGACAGCACGCCGTCGCCATCCTTGATGCCTTTGTAACTGCCGATCACCGACGGTACGACGAACTCGTCGGAGACCTCATGCGCATAGGCATCTGAGATTGCCGATTGTGCGTCGGCGAAGCGCGGGCCTTCGGCCTCAACGATGGCGTTATAGGCCTTGGCGACGCGATCCCAGCGTTTGTCGCGGTCCATTGCATAGTACCGCCCAACCACGGTCGCGATCGGAACCGACGGCGGCAGCGCGGCGCTCAGCCGCTTCAAATCATCGGCTGCCGATCTCGGCGGCGTATCGCGTCCGTCCGTGAGAGCATGCACGACCGCCGGCACGCCATGGCCGGCGAGGATGGCGGCCAGTGCCGCGACGTGATCCTGATGCGAATGTACGCCGCCCGGCGAAACCAGGCCGATCAGATGACAGGTGCCGCCGCTCTGCTTCAACGCCTGGACCAGGGCGCCGAGCGTCTTCGAGGACTTGATTTCGCCGGACGCAATGGCGTCGTTGATCCGCGGCAGGTCCTGCATGACAACGCGGCCCGCGCCGATGTTCAAGTGCCCCACCTCGGAATTGCCCATCTGCCCGTCGGGCAGCCCGACATCGCGCCCGGACGTCCTCAGGAATGCGCGCGGACCCGTGTTCCATAGGCGATCGAAATTCGGTGTGTTGGCCTGACGAACGGCATTGTCGGCCGGATCTTCGCGCCAGCCCCAACCATCCAATATCGCTAGCATCACCGGACGATTTTTCTGCATCGACGGGCCCTTCGCTGTTTACCCCAGCGTGGTTGTGAGCGATCGATATGCGATCGTCAATCCGGGCGCGCGCACGGATGTTCCCGCCTAGGGCTGCTTGTTCGGCATGTCAGCTATGGCAACGGGAGGCCGCTGGCGCGGGGATTTGTAAGGTGGGCA
>JBOHIT010000011.1:0-4007 GCA_050726155.1 Bradyrhizobium sp. | reverse complement strand
CTTCTCAGGTGTTGCGAGCTCCATCGTTTATGTCGTCCTGAGGTGCGCGCGCTTGCGCGCCTCGAAGGGCGCCGGAAACCTCAATAACTCTTCATCCGCGCCAGTTGATCGGCGTGGTAATTGCTGTCGCCGAACAGTTCCTGGCAGACCCGGGCGCGCTTCATGAAGAAGCCGATGTCGAACTGGTCGGTCATGCCCATGCCGCCATGCATCTGCACGCCTTCCTGCACCGCCCGCGTCGCGGTGGTTCCGGCGCGGGCCTTGGCCACGGCGACCGCGGCGCCCGCTTTGTCGAAATCGCCATCCAGCGTCTGCAGCGCCTTCAGCACGGCGGCGCGGGTGATTTCGATATCGATATAGAGCTCGGCGGCGCGGTGCTGCAGCGCCTGGAATTCGCCGATCAGTTTGCCGAACTGTTTGCGCTCTTTCAGATACGTCACGGTGCGGCCGAACACTTCCTCGCTCAAGCCCACCATTTCGGAAGCGACCGCGCCGCGGCCGATATTGAGCAGGCCTTCCAGCAGCGCCCCGCCCTGATCGACCTCGCCGAGCACGCTGTCGGCATTGACCTCGACATTGTCGAACGCGATGCGCGCCGCATTGTGCGAATCGACCATCGCGGTGCGCTCCACCGCAAGGCCCTTGGACTTGGGATCGACCAGGAACAGCGTCAGCCCGTTGCGCTCGCCGGCGGAGCCGCCGGTGCGCGCCGCCACGATCAGCAGATCGGCGGTGTGGCCATCGGCCACAAAGGCCTTGGCGCCGGAGAGCTTGAAACCGTTGCCCGAGCGCACCGCCTGCAATTTGATTTGCAGCGGGCGATGCTTGGCGCCCTCATCGACCGCGAGGGCTGCGAGCAGCGAGCCGTCCGAAATCTTCGGCAGATAGGCGGCCTTCTGCGCATCGCTGCCGCCGCGCGTCAGTGCGGACGCCGCGAGCACCGCAGTGGAGAGAAACGGTGACGGCATCAGGGTGCGGCCAACTTCCTCCATCACCACGCCGGCCTCGACGGCCCCTAACCCGCTGCCGCCAAAGTTTTCCGGCACCAGCAAGCCGGCAAAACCCATCTCGGCAAACGCCTTCCAGAGCTCGCGGGAAAATCCCGTAGCGTCTTTGCTGTCGCGCAAGCCGCGCAGGTGCGACACCGGCGCCTTGTCGCTGATAAGGCCGCGCGCGCTGTCGCGCAGCATGGATTGTTCTTCGGTGAGGACGAGTGCCATGGAGAGGATTCCGAAACGCTTGTGTTGATGGACTGGCTTAGGTGTTCGTCACGCCCGGGCAAAAGCGCAAAGCGCGTCTTTGCGCTAGATGTCCCCGGGCATCCACGCCTTTGGCTTCAACAGCAAGAAAGACGTGGATGGCCGGGTCAAGCCCGGCCATGACAGTGAGAGTGACTACGCCCCCGGCAGATCGAGGATCCGCTTGGCGACGATGCCGAGCATCACCTCCGACGTGCCGCCTTCGATCGAATTGGCCTTGGTGCGCAGCCAGGCGCGCGGGCGGGCACCGGCTTTGGAGCGCTCGCTCTCCCACTCCAGCGCATCGACGCCGCCGGCCGACATCAGGATTTCGTAGCGGCGCTTGTTGAGCTCGGTGCCGTAATATTTCATCGCCGAGGAAAATGCCGGATGAGACTGGCCAGCCTTGGCCAGGTCGACCGCGCGCTCGGCCGCCGCCGACAGCGCCGCCTCGTCGATCTCGAAGGCCGATATCTGGCCGCGCAGCATCGAATCTTCCAGCCGGCCCTGCTCGTCGGTGCCGACGGAGTCCGCCGCGACCTGGCCGAGCGGCCGGCCGACGCCGCGCTCGCCCATGCCCGAGATCATCGCGCGCTCGTGCTGCAGCAGATATTTCGCGACATCCCAGCCGCGGTTGACAGTGCCGACGACATGCGATTTCGGCACCCGCACGCCATCGAAGAAGGTTTCGCAGAACGGCGAGGCGCCCGAGATCAAGAGGATCGGCTTGGTCGTGACGCCCTTCGACGTCATGTCGAACAGAATGAAGCTGATGCCGTCATGCTTCTTGGCCGATCCGTCGGTGCGCACCAGGCAGAAAATCCAGTCGGCATAATTCGCGTAGGACGTCCAGATCTTCTGGCCGGTGATGACGAAATCGTCGCCGTCGCTCTCCGCGCGGGTCTGCAATGAAGCAAGGTCCGAGCCGGCGTTCGGTTCGGAATAGCCCTGGCACCAGCGGATCAGCCCAGCGGTGATCTTCGGCAAATGCTCTTTCTTCTGCGCGTCAGTGCCGTATTTCAAGAGCGCCGGCCCGAGCATGGAGATGCCGAACGATACCAGCGGCGCCCGCGCGCCGATCGCTGACATTTCCTGGCGCACGATCTTGGCCTGCTCGGGATCGAGGCCGCCACCGCCATACTCCTTCGGCCAATGCGGCACGGTCCAGCCCTTGTCGCGCATCCGCTCGAACCAGACGCGCTGCGGCTCGGAGGAGAATTTGGCATTGCGGCCGCCCCAGAACGTGTCGCCTTCCGAGGTCATGGGCTTGCGCATTTCCGGCGGGCAATTGGCCTCGAGCCAGGCGCGGGTTTCACGGCGGAATTGATCTAGATCGGACATGGTGCGTTTCCATATGGACGAGTTGAAAGGACCTTAGTCACCGCATCGCGGAATTCAATAACTCTCTGCACCGCGACATGCATGGTCAGCCGTAGTCACGCGCCGAGATCGGGTGTATCGCAGGGGTCGCAACGATTGAAAAACAAGAGGAAACCGACATGCGGCTGAAGTTGCTTTCGCCTGGCGAAATGAACCCCGAGCAAAAAGAAACCTACGACGAGTCGATCGCCGGCAAGCGCGGCGCCGCGCCCGCGCCGATGATGGCCTGGCTCAACAGCCCCCAGATGGCCAAACATGCCACCCGCCTCGGCGAGCAGCTTCGCTTCAACACGATCTTTCCGGCAAAACTTTCCGAGATCGCGATCCTGGTCACCGCGCGGCACTGGACCTCGCATTACGAATGGTTCGCGCATAAGCGCCTGGCGCTGAAAGGCGGCATGGACCCGAAGATCATCGACGACATCCGCGACCGACGCATACCTACGTTCGACGACCCCAAGGGCAAGATGATTTACGAGGTCGCCAAATCGCTGCACGAAGGCCACGGCGTCTCCAAGCCGCTGTATGACGCGGCGGTCGAACTGCTCAGCGTGCGCGGCGTAACGGAGGTCATCGGGCTGTGCGGCTATTACACGATGGTGTCGATGACGCTGAACACGTTTGAGTTCGGGCTGCCGGATGGAGAAGTGTCCGACCTTGCGTGAAGCAAATCGCCGCTTACGTGTCCCGGACGCGGAGCAGCGTTCTTCACGATACACCGCAGAGCCGGGACCCACACCGGCGCGCGAAACGTGGGCCCCGGCTTAGCCGTGCACCGCTAACGCGCTGCACTGCATCCGGGGCACGAAACTTCCGAGAGGAGAATGCACATGCCGGACAACCCGCCCATCATCGCCGGTACGCGGATCGGGCACGTCCATCTCAAGGTTGCCGATCTCGATCGCGCGCTCGGGTTTTATTGCGGCGTGCTCGGGTTTGAGATCATGCAGCGGATGGGCTCGGCGGCGGCGTTTATATCTGCCGGCGGCTATCACCATCACATTGGCCTCAACACCTGGGAGAGCAAAGGCGGCCATCCGCCGCCGCCGGGTACCACCGGGCTGTTCCACACCGCCATCCTCTACCCCACGCGCCCGGCGCTGGCGGATGCGCTGCATCGCGTGATGCAGGCCGGCATCCAGATCGACGGTGCCAGCGACCACGGCGTCAGCGAAGCGCTTTATCTGCGCGACCCCGACGAGAACGGCGTCGAACTGTACCGCGACCGAACCAAGGAAGAATGGCCGCGCGCGGCCGACGGATCGCTATCGATGTTCACGAAGCGGCTGGATCTCGAGGATTTGCTGCGGGCGCGGGTGGTGTAATCTCTCCGCCGTCATTGCGAGCGAAGCGAAGCAATCCATTCTTTCTTTGCTCGGTGAGATGGAT
>JBOHIT010000010.1:0-14175 GCA_050726155.1 Bradyrhizobium sp. | reverse complement strand
CGGCGGTCGTGGGCCGGGTGAACCGCTCGATCTCGGTGCGACCAGCCCACGCGATCCCGGCATGCCGCCTGGGCGCGCGCCCGGCGCCAGCGCCGCGCTGACCACCTTGCCGCCTTCGGCGACGCCCAAGGACGAGTTCGATCTCGGCATCGGCTACATGCAGCGCAAGGATTATGCGCTGGCCGAGGAGACCATGAAGAATTTCGCGCAGAAATATCCGAGCGATCCCTTGATTGCGGATTCGCAATACTGGCTCGGCGAAAGCTACTTCCAGCGCCAGCAATATCGCGACGCCGCGGAAGCCTTCCTCGGCGTGACCACCAAGTTCGACAAATCGGGCAAGGCGCCGGATTCGCTGCTGCGGCTCGGCCAGTCGCTGGCGGCGCTGAAGGAAAAGGAAGCCGCCTGCGCCGCGCTCGGCGAAGTGACACGAAAATATCCGCGCGCCTCGGCCGGTGTGAAGGCCGCCGTGGACCGCGAGCAGAAGCGGGTCAAGTGCTAGCGTGAGCGACCGGGCGTTCTTTGAATTAACTTACATGCGGTGCGTCGAACTGAGTAATCTGCCAGGGATATATTGATGGCGTGGGAGGTAGTCGGATGAGTGCTGCACCCGTCGTGAAGACCGCGTCAACGATCGAACAGTTGATCGCTGCAACCAGGGACAAGAGCGTCCAGTGGATTGTCGTCAGCGGCAATCTGGCCACTGCGTCTTCCATCAACCTTTTGCCTGGACAGTCTTTGCGCGGTGAAGGCGACGGGGCTGCAGTCACTTTCGCTGCCGGGACCGACGGCCTTCAGCTTTCCTCGGACAATCGAATCCATCACATCCGTCTTAACGCCTCCGTGGACAAGCGCGCGATCTTCAACGATACCTCCGTCGCCAGCCTCGGACGGATCGAGTTGCGCGGCGTGACGACGACCGGTTGTGTCCAGATTCTGGCGCGCGACAAGGTGCGCGGCGGCCACGTCGACGTGAACGGTCTCGACATTATCGCGGCTGATGCGCGTGGCGAGAAAGTACGCCCGCACGGCTATGGCGTCCATGTCATCAACGGCGCATTCACGCTCTGGAACATGCAGCAAGATACCGAAGTGGTCGTCAGCGCCGACCTCGTCGGCCTTTCAGCAGGACGCGATGGTGCGCCGGTGCGCGGCAGCGGCATTTTCGTCAGCGGTGGCGGCGACAAGGCCGGCCGGCTCAACGTGCGGCGTCTGGAAACGGATGCGGTCTACAGCGATGGCGGTATTGCTCCGGGCACGCCGGACCAGATCACCGGTGGCGTCTTCACGGTTTATGGCGCTCATGTCGATGTCGTCAGGAATCGCGGGCCGGTCGTGACCTATGGCGTCAACGACATGGTGCTCGACAATTGGGGCGTGGTCGATCGCTGGACGGCCGAGGCGAAGATCACCTCGTACGGCCCGAGCGGCATCGGCTTTGTCAACTTTGGCATCGTGCACGAACTCAAGGTCAAAGCGCCGATCGAAACCTTCGGCCAGGGCGCCCGCGGCTTTAATGTCTATACCGGCACCGTCAACCTCGCTGAGTTCGACCGCGTCGTTACCCACGCGGATGGCGCCGTGGGCATTCAGATCAGCCAGCCGATCGGCCGACTGGTGGTACATCGCGGCATCGAGACCTTCGGCGGCACTGGCCCATCGTTGGTCAAGGGCGTCGTGATCTCCCTGTCGGCCGTCGCTTTGAGCGTCAAGCCCGGCGGCTCGGCGCGCGAAATCGAGATCGCCGGCGGCGTCAAGACCAATGGCGCTGGCGTTGCTCCAATCGAGCAGCATGGCGCCATCGACTCGTTGCGTGTGACCGGTGGTTTCGCCGCGGTGGGCGGCGGCTTCGACAAAATCTAAGGCATCTCAGCACGAGGTAAGTGCGGCGCGATCTTCCACCGAATGGATGTACCGCCAGGGCGCTGGTACCGGAAAGGCCTCGGGGGCAATATAGGTTTCCAAACGACGGCCAACTTGACTGGGCCGGAAGCGGAACCTGGATTTGCCAACACCATGCCAGTCGACGACCATTCCGCGATCACGGTGAGCCAAGCGAAACTTCTGTTCGCCGACTGGAAGGCCGCGCCTGCAATCGTGCTCGCGGTCTCCGGCGGTCCTGATTCCATCGCGCTGATGTGGCTCGCGGCGCGCTGGCGCCGTGCCTTGAGGCGTGGGCCGCGATTGATCGCGGTCACCGTCGATCACGGCTTGCGGCCCGAGGCCGCGCGCGAGGCGCGCGACGTCAGGAAGCTCGCCGGGCATCTCGACGTACCCCATCGCACGCTGCGCTGGCGTGGCGCCAAGCCGAAGACCGGCGTGCCGGCCGCGGCGCGCGCGGCGCGCTATCGCCTGCTGGCGCAGGCGGCAAAGGCCGATGGCGCGACGCATATCCTCACCGCGCATACCCGCGACGACCAGGCCGAGACATTGCTGATGCGGATGCTGCGCGGCAGCGGCATTGCCGGTCTCGCGGCGATGGCGCGCCAGAGCGAACGCGACGGCGTGTGGCTGGCGCGGCCGTTGCTGGATGTCCCGAAATCGCAACTGCTCGCGACCCTGAACAAGGCCAGGATTGCCTTTGCCGATGATCCGACCAACCGTGACGCCAATTACACGCGCCCCCGCTTGCGCGCGCTGATGCCGGCGCTCGCGGAAGAGGGCGGCGATGCCAGAAACCTGGCGCGGCTGGCATCACGGCTGGCGCGGGCCAATGCCGCACTGGAAGTACTGGTCGATGGCGCCGAGCGCTATCTTGCGCTGAGGGACCACAACGACGCAGCGCGTTTTGGCTTCGACGCAGCAGCCTTTGCCGGTTTGTCGGAGGAAATCCGGCTTCGGCTCCTGATGCGGGCGATCGATCGCGTCGGCCACGAGGGGCCGGCGGAACTCGGCAAGGTCGAGGCCTTGCTGACGGTACTGGATCGGGCGATTGCGGAACGCGAGGGGAGGCTGAAACAGACCCTCGCAGGGGCTGCAATCAGCCTGATTGGAGCTCGGATTCACGTCGAGCCGGCCCCGCCGCGCCGCTCCAGGCGGGGATGAGCGGCGACCTAATCCCTCGATATCTGTCATAAACCGGCGGGAGCTCTTAACCACCCCCGAAAAACACTGGATTCAGCGCCATTATTTGACCGGGAATCGGGCTAGGATGCGTTAAATAGTCCTCCGTGGTTCCCTTGGCATCGACCCCCACGCCACCTAGATTGTAGAGCGGTGACCGGGGACTCTCGCCTGCCGACCCAAGGACGACCCAAGCGTTACTGCCAAGGACATAAGGCCGCGATCCGCGCGACCACGAAGGAAGATCGATGAACGCCAATCTGCGCAATTTCGCCCTCTGGGTCATCATTGTTTTGTTGCTGTTGGCACTCTTCACGCTTTTCCAGAATCCGGGTCAGCGCGCGTCCTCGCAGGACATCTCGTTTTCGCAGTTGCTGAGCGAGGTCGATAAGAACACCGTCCGCGACGTCGTGATCCAGGGGCCGGAGATTCACGGCACCTTCACCAATGGCTCCAGCTTCCAGACCTATGCGCCGAACGATCCGACGCTGGTCAAGCGTTTGTATGATGCCAAGGTCAACGTCACCGCGAAGCCGCCGGGCGACAACGTGCCGTGGTTCGTCTCGCTGCTGGTCTCCTGGCTACCCTTCATCGCGCTGATCGGCGTGTGGATATTCCTGTCGCGCCAGATGCAGGGCGGCGCCGGCAAGGCGATGGGCTTTGGCAAGTCGCGCGCCAAGATGCTGACCGAAGCGCATGGTCGCGTCACCTTCGAGGACGTCGCCGGCGTCGACGAAGCCAAGCAGGACCTGCAGGAAATCGTCGAATTCCTGCGCGACCCCGGAAAATTCCAGCGCCTCGGCGGACGTATTCCGCGCGGCGTGCTCCTGGTCGGTCCTCCCGGCACCGGCAAGACCCTAATCGCACGCGCGGTTGCGGGCGAAGCCAACGTGCCGTTCTTCACGATCTCGGGCTCCGACTTCGTTGAAATGTTCGTCGGCGTCGGCGCTTCCCGCGTCCGCGACATGTTCGAGCAGGCCAAGAAGAACGCGCCCTGCATTATCTTCATCGACGAAATCGATGCGGTCGGCCGTCATCGCGGCGCCGGTCTCGGTGGCGGCAATGACGAGCGCGAACAGACCCTCAACCAGTTGCTGGTCGAGATGGACGGCTTCGAGGCCAATGAAGGCGTGATCCTGATCGCGGCGACCAACCGTCCCGACGTGCTCGATCCCGCGCTGCTGCGTCCCGGCCGTTTCGACCGCCAGGTGGTGGTGCCGAATCCGGATGTCGTCGGCCGCGAGCAGATCCTCAAGGTCCACGTCCGCAAGGTGCCGCTGGCGCCGGATATCAACCTCAAGACCATCGCGCGCGGCACGCCGGGCTTCTCCGGCGCCGACCTGATGAACCTCGTCAACGAAGCCGCCCTGACCGCCGCGCGCCGTAACAAGCGCATGGTGACCCAGGCCGAGTTCGAGGAGGCCAAGGACAAGGTGATGATGGGCGCCGAGCGTAAATCGCTCGTCATGACCGAGGAAGAGAAATTGCTGACGGCCTATCACGAGGGCGGTCACGCCATCGTCGGCCTCAACGTCGTCGCGACCGATCCGATCCACAAGGCCACGATCATTCCGCGCGGCCGTGCGCTCGGCATGGTGATGCAGCTCCCCGAGCGCGACAAGCTGTCGATGTCGCTCGAGCAGATGACGTCGCGGCTGGCCATCATGATGGGCGGCCGGGTTGCCGAAGAGCTGATCTTCGGCCGCGAAAAGGTCACCTCGGGCGCGTCGTCCGACATCGAGCAGGCCACGCGGCTGGCGCGCATGATGGTGACGCGCTGGGGCCTCTCCGAGGCGCTCGGCACCGTGTCCTATGGCGAAAACCAGGACGAGGTTTTCCTCGGCATGTCGGTTTCGCGTACCCAGAACGCCTCGGAAGCCACGGTTCAGAAGATCGACACCGAGATCCGGCGTTTTGTCGAAGACGGTTATAACGAAGCGACGCGCATTCTCACCGAGAAGCGCGCCGACCTCGAAGCGCTTGCCAAGGGCCTGCTCGAGTTCGAGACGCTTTCCGGCGACGAGATCATCGATCTGCTCAACGGCAAGAAGCCGAACCGCGAGTCGGTGCTGGAGCCGACCACGCCGCGTGCCTCCGCAGTGCCGCCCGCCGGCAAGTCGCGGCCGCGTCCCGATCCGGATCCCGGCCTGGAGCCGCAGCCACAGGCGTGACGCAGGGCTGGCTAGCGGATTGAACTTTCGAACGGGCGCATCAGGCGCCCGTTCTGTTATGTACCGCCGCCTGGCCGGAGTTCGGCATGCACGTGATCGAGTGCGATGTGCCCGCAAGCAGTGCGCTGAGCCGGGACCTGATCCGGTCAGCCTACTTCCAGGATTCGTACCGCGTGCCGCTGGCGCGTCCGGGCCTTTCCATCGTCGAGATATTCTTTGCGTTGTTCGGCCATACGCCGCGCTGGATGAAGGCCTTGCTGATCACCCGCAACGCCGTTGCCCGGTGGTGCGGCCTCGAGGCACCGACGGCTGCCGAAATCCTCACCCCCGCCGTGCGCGCAAGCTACAGCGTCGGCGACAAGATCGGCCCGTGGCCGATCTTCTTCATCGGCGACAACGAGATTGTCGCGGGCCGCAACAACAAGCACCTCGATTTCAGACTTTCGGTGCTCCGGGTGATCGAGGGCGATGCCGAGAGCGTCGTCGTTTCAACGATCTGTTCGGTGCATAATTTCGCCGGCAAGATCTATCTGTTCTTCATTGTCCCGTTCCACCGCACCGGCGTCCGGGCGCTGCTGTCCAATGCGGTGGCCGCGAAGCGGTTGTGAGTTTGCCGCCGCTGCCGGACGGTGCCGATACCCCCGAATAGCGTTGGCATCATCAGCGGCGTCATGGCATGTTTTCGCCCGCCGGAACCAACCGGCCGCTCCGCGCGCCCTTGAGCGCGGCTGACGACACAAGGGGAGGGAAGCCGATGCGTTTCGTCACGGGAGTTGGCGCGCTGGGCGCCGTCGCTTGTCTGATGCTGCCTTGTCTGATGCTGCCAACGGCCGCGATGTCGGCCGAAATGCGCGGCGTCACCAAAACCGAAATCAGGATCGGCCAGACCATGCCCTATAGCGGCCCGGTCTCGGCGTTCGGTGCGCTCGGCAAGGGCGAGGTCGGCTATTTCAAGATGGTCAACGAGCGCGGCGGTATCAACGGCCGCAAGATCAATCTGATCTCGCTCGACGACAGCTACGCGCCGCCGAAGACGGTGGAGCAGACACGGCGGCTGGTCGAGAGCGACGAGGTCGCCCTGATATTTTCCTCGATCGGCACCGCCCATAACACCGCGATCGCGAAATATCTGCAAAGCAAGAACATCCCGCAATTGTTCATCGGCTCCGGCGCCTCGAAATTCTCCGACATCACGCAATATCCGCAGGCCACGATGGGCGTGCAGGCGCCGTTCCGCTACGAAGCGCGGCTTTATGCGCGCTATGCGCTGGCGAAAAATCCGAACGCCAAATTCGCCGTGATTTCGCAGAACGACGATTACGGCCGCGACTATCTGTCGGGCCTGAAGGACGTGCTCGGCGAGAAATACGATTCACTCGTCACCGGTGCGACCTATGAAATCTCCGATCCGACGATCGATTCCCAGATCGTGAAACTGAAGGCGTCCGGCGCCGACGTGTTCGTGATCGCGGCGACGCCGAAATTTGCCGCGCAATCGATCCGCAAGGCGTTCGAGATCGGCTGGCGGCCGATGACGTTCCTGTCCAACGTCGCGGTCTGGATCTCGACCGTGATGGAGCCGGCAGGGGTCGAAGCCGGCACCGGCATCCTCTCCACCGCTTACGTCAAGGATCCTGATGATCCCGCCTGGAAGGATGACGCCGGCGTCAAGGGCTGGCGCGAATTCATGGTCAAATACGTTCCGGACGGCGATTTGCACGACACCAACTACGTCAACTCCTACAACAGCGCGATGGCGCTGGAGGCGGTGCTGAAGGCCTGCGGCGACGATCTCTCGACCGAGAACATCCTCAAACAGGCCTACGCGATCAAGGACCTGGAATTGCCGATGCTGCTGCCCGGCATCAAGGTCAACACCTCGCCGACCGACCATGTGCCGGTCGACCAGATGCAGTTCATGCGCTTCAACGGCAAGACGTGGGAGCGGTTCGGAGAGTTGCTGACCGGGAATTGAGCTGGCGCAGCCGTCCAAAGCCAGGGTGAGGGCGGCGTCCGGACGCTATTTGGTGGCGTCCGGCGCGGCAGACAGATTGCTCTTGCGCTGGTCGTCACGGACGTGGATCACCGCGATGCCATCCGAATACAAGCGCTTCCAGCCCGGGAGATGATCCAGCACCTTGGTGGCCGGCAGTGTCGGCGTCAGCAGGGTGGCGTCGATCTTGTAGGTGTCGAGAATGTTCAGCAGCGTCTCGACGTCCTTGGCGGTGACGGCGTCGAAATAATCGATCACGAATTTCTCGCCGTAGAGCTCGGCGCGGCCATCGATGAAGACCTTGATGTCGCGGGACAGCAGATAGCCGCCGAACGGCGAGGTGCTGAAGATCCGCTCGGCCTTGCGCCGCTGGAGCACGTCAACCGCCGCGACCGGCATCTGGGATTCCAGGAACGTGAAGGGACGATGCGCCACGAAGGCTTTCGTGGAGGCCCATCCCGCGACGGTCACCGCGAGTGCGGCGAGCATCATGACAGGGGCGCGCGACTGGCTCTCGCGCAGCGATGCGAGCGGCTTTTGCAGGCTTCCCAATTGTTCGGCGAACGGCTTGGCCAGGACCAGCGGCGCGATGAACGCGAAGATTTCAATGTTCCGGGCATGCGACAGCGCCATCCATAGCAGGCCCAGCACCAGGATGATCCGCGGTACGGACAGCGTGAGCCCGCGATAGAAGGCGAGGCCGATCAATCCGAGCAGGAAAAACTCGAAGAAGCTCCATTCGCCGAAATTGGCCGGCATCCACTCCCAGATCATCGACAGCAGTTTGCCGAGGCTGAGGATCTTTGCCGCGCCCAGCAACGTGTTCCAGCCATAGGGGGTGCAGCAGCACGCCACCACCGCGGCGAGGCCGAACAGCGCCCATCGCATAGCCAGCGTCACGCGATCCTTGCGCTCGCAGCACCAGATGGCCTCGAGGCCGATCGGTCCGATCAGCGCCAGTCCCAGAACGAAGCCACCGTGCAGATTGGCCCACAGCGCCAGCAACGGCAGCAGCAGCCAGGACGGCGCGCTGCGACGATCGGCGGCCGCCATCAGCCCGCCGAGAAACGCCACCATCACGGGGAAGGCCAGCATGTGCGGACGCGCCAGGAAATGCGTGGCCGATTCCAGCACCGCCAGCGTCACCAGAAAGATCGAGCGTGCCGGATCCAGATAGCCGTCCATCAAATGCATGAAGATCGCGACCGTCGCGCCGATCGCGAGTGAGGTCAGGATGACGGGGCCGGCCCAGTCCAGCCATCCGTAGGAGACGGCGATCAGCACTTGCGAGAGCCAGGAGCTCGACATCCAGGGCTCACCGAGCCGGGTGAAGGAATGGACGTCCACATGGGGCATGGCGCCATGCTCGAGGATCCACTGCCCGATCCTGATCTGCCAGAGCGTATCGGAATCCCGCAACAGGATTTCGCCGATCGACAGGAAGATCAGATAGGCGGCCGCACCGGCAAAGAGCGGCACGGCGGCGCGCGCCATGCTGCGAATATTCTCACCACTGGCGATCGGGTTGGCGAAGGAAATCGACATCGGCTACTTGCGTTGGTGTGACGGGCGAACGACGTGCCGCCGGAATTTTCGCTACCTGACCATGGCCGCGGTACATTTGGGTGAATTGCGGGCTCGCGCAGCCTGAGAATGACGATGTTTGGCGAAGAAGCCGTTAACCGGGCGGGCCGGCGTTTTAGTCAGAATTTACCATCGCTGACAGCGGCGATGGCGGCCTAATCCAGCGCCGGCACCAGGGCCGCTTGCGGGGCCGCCTGGGTCTTCGACGACGAGGGCACTGCGATGTTCAGAGCCTGCTTGGCAAGCCAGATGCCGATCACGGCGAGCGCGACACCACCGAACACGTCGATCACGTAGTGGGCGCCGATCACGGGCGTCGAAGCCATCATCAGGACGTTGAGGACGACCGCGGCCCCGCCCACAAAGCGCACCGGCCAAAGCGCCCAGATGTAGAGCACCGCCGATGCCGCATGGAAGCTGGGGAACGAGACAATGCCGGTGATCTTGAACAGTTCGAGATGCCGCAGCGAACCATCGCGCAGCGCCAGGATGTCGCGCAGCTGCGCCTGATACATCGAGGCATCCAGCGACGTGAATTGCGCGGGGTCGACGCCGAGGCCGTAATAGGTTCCGACCGCCGGCGTGAAGGTCGAAATCAGCAGCGTCATGATCAGCGTCACGCTGAAGGCGAACACGAATACCTGCAGCCGCACAAATCGCGATGTCAGGGCAAGTACGACGGGGATGGCGAGCAGGATGATCTTGATCAGCGTATAGCTGCGCACCAGCAAGCCGCCGAGCCAGTCATGATCGTTGACGTACTGCGCGATCATGGCGGGATCCATGCCGATGGCGCGGTCGATCGCCAGCAGGGTGTGGTCCTGCAGCGGCCAGTTGATCACGCTGGCCACGTAAGTGAGCGGCCCCATGATCGTGGCGATCAGCAGCAGTTGGGAAAGCGCACCGAGCGGAAATATCAGTTTGGGATCGGCCTGATCGCCTTTGACGAACGCATAGAGATACGGAATCAGCGCCAGTACCGCGGCGATCGCCAGGGTAATTCCGAGTGCGACCGGCTCGATCGTGAAGCCGCAAAGCGTGCCCCCGAGCAGCACCACCGCGCCCATGGCGGCGATGGGAATCCAGTTCAGCTGAAACAGCCGCCAGGCCGTGAAAGCGCTCGAATTGACCATGCCGCACCCTGCGAGGTTGTGCGGCACAGTTGCGCCAGAACGCTTAACATTTGGGAAACACCTGTGGTTATCGCCGCATCAATTGGATGGGCGTTCAGCCAGGCTGGCAATTGCGCTCCCGAACGTCATATTTGCTTCTTGTCATCCGGCCTGAATAGTTGTTCAGTTCTTCAAAGCGATTGGGGACAATCGTTCAAAACATTGAAGACGCTGCGCGTTCTCCGGCTCTCGGGCCTATCGGACGCGCCGGGGACGGGGAAACGCGCCATGGTCTATCGGCGAACCCATCAGGTGGTGAAACGGCTGGCGGCGCGGCGCAGCGCCATTCTGGCGGCGGCACGGGATGCCGCGGCGGACGGCGGCATGGCGGCGGTGCAGATCGCGCCGGTGGCGGTCCGCGCCAATGTCGCGGCCGGCACCGTCTATCGCTCTTTCCCCTCCAAGGCCGAACTGATTTCCGAACTGATCGCCGAGGTCTCCCGCGACGAACTGGCCGCGATCCGCCGCGCCGCGGAGGCCGCACCCGGGCCGTCGTCGGCGCTCGCCGCTGCGGTCACGACCGTGGCCGTCCACGTGCTGTCGCAGCGCAAGCTCGCCTGGGGCATTCTGGCGGAGCCGGTCGATGTCGATGTCTCGGCGTCGCGGCTTGCGAGCCGCCGCGAAATCTCCGGCGAGATCGCCGCGCGGATCGATGCCGCCGTCCGCGCCGGGCATCTGCCGGCGCAGGATACGGCGCTCGCGGCCACGGCACTGCTGGGCGCGCTGCACGAGGCGCTGGTCGGCCCATTGGCGCCGGACAACATGGACGATTCCGCCAAACTGCGCGACGCCGTGCAGACCGTGACGCTGCTGGCGCTGCGCGCCGTCGGCGTCATGGACGCCCGCGCCCGCGGGCTCGTGGTGCAGGCGGTGCTGCCGGCAAAAACGTTGGTCGGGGCGTAATGCTTTCAGGCCTCGCGGAGCCCTACTTGTCCGCTTTGCCATCTGGCCCGACATAGGCGATGCGCACCATGTTGGTGGAGCCCGGCGTGCCCAGCGGCAGGCCGGCGACGATGATCACGCGCTGGCCCGCTTTGGAGAAACCGTCGCGATAGGCGATCGAGCCGGCGCGATCGACCATGTCGTCCTGGTCGTGCGCATCTTCGGCGACCACGCAATGCACACCCCACACCACGGACAATTTGCGTCCCGTGGCGAGGTTCGGCGTGATCGCGACCACCGGCGGCTTCGGCCGTTCGCGTGCGACGCGGATCGCGGTCGAGCCCGAACTGGTCCAGCAGATGATCGCGGACAATTCCAGCGTCTCGGCGATCTGACGCGCGGCATCCGCGATCGCATCGCCGACGGTCTGCTCCGGCTCCGGCCGCTGCGCCGTCAGCACCGAGCGGTAGGTCGGATCGCGCTCCACTTCCTCGCCGATGCGATTCATCGTCGAGACGGCTTCGACCGGGAATTTGCCGGCGGCGGATTCCGCCGACAGCATGATGGCATCGGCGCCTTCATAGACGGCGGTCGCGACGTCGGAGACTTCGGCGCGGGTCGGCACCGGCGACTGGATCATCGATTCCAGCATTTGCGTTGCGACCACCACCGGCTTGCCGGCGCGGCGCGCCATCCGCGTCATTTGCTTTTGCAGGCTCGGCACCCGCTCCAGCGGCAGTTCGACGCCGAGATCGCCGCGCGCCACCATCAGCGCGTCGGAAGCCTCGATGATTTCAGCCAGGCGGTCGATCGCCTGCGGCTTTTCGATCTTGGCCATCACGGCGGCGCGGCCGCGGATCAGCCGCTTGGCCTCGTTGACGTCCTCGGCACGCTGCACGAATGACAATGCGATCCAGTCGACGCCGGTGACGAGTGCGGCTTCCAGATCGGCGCGGTCCTTCGGCGTCATCGCCGAAACCGGCAGGTCGGTATCGGGCAGGCTGACGCCCTTGCGGTCCGACATCTTGCCGCCGATCACCACCCGCGTCACCGCGCGGTCGGGCGAGGTTTCTTCGGCGATCAGCCGAACCTTGCCGTCGTCGAGCAGCAGCGCATGACCCGGCCGCAGTGCGGCCAGGATTTCCGGATGCGGAAGATGGACGCGGCCGTTGTCGCCCGGCGTCTTGTCGGAATCGAGGATGAAGTTCTGGCCGTTCTTGAGCTGGGTGGCGCCTTCATTGAATGAGCCGAGCCGCAGCTTCGGTCCCTGCAGATCGACCAGGATGCCGATCGGCCGGCCGTAACTGGACTCGACATTGCGGATGGTCGCGACCAGCTCGCGCATCTTGTCGTGCGAGGTGTGGCTCATATTGATGCGGAACACGTCGGCGCCGGCTTCGAACAGCTTGCGGATCATCGCAAGGTCGGATGATGCCGGTCCGAGGGTAGCGAGGATCTTGATACGGCGGAGGCGCCTCATTGCTTGGGCGCCGTTGCTGGCGGCTGTCCGCCCGGCGACAGGCCCGGAACCCCGCCCGGACCGACTGTTCCTGGAATTCCCGGCACCCGCTGCTGCGCGGGTTGTTCGTTGGCTTCGGTCAATTGCACGGTCCATGCTCTCTGTTCGCCGGTGTCGACCTCGAAGAACCCGGTGCGGTCGAAACCGCGAGCCAGGCAATTCTCGGTACCCTTGATGGTGAATTCCTTGTCGCGCGAACACATGAAGGCCTGCCCCGACCATTCGCCGCCGCGGTCATAGTCGAGCGCGTAGATATAATAGAAGCGTGCGACAAGCGTTCCGCGCAGCAGCGTTTCGCAACTGCGCGAGGACACGTTCCACCAGCCTTCGGTGGTCCAGCCCTCGGCGTCCTTGTAGCCGAGCGCAATGCCGACCCGGCTCGACGTGTTGTTGCAGAGTCGGAAATCCGCCGCCGCCTGGCTGCTCCACAGGCCCATCACCGCAAACGCCAGCACCGGCAGGAGGCCGGCGGTCAGGCGCGCAGGGAAGAGGGGGGAAGGCAGAGAATCTGTTCCAATCATGCGGCAAAGCTATATCAAATCATTGACGATTTCGCGTGGCCCGGCCGTGCCTGTCAACGTCCGGCAACCGCGTTTCCCACGATGTGGGACGCAGGATTGCCCCGATGCGGACCTGTTTTGCGCGTCGATATGGCAAAATCTGTGACAATTCCCACTTGATATCAATATGCTCAGGAACAAGCTTGCGGGATCACAGCCATGACGATTGACGACAAAACCAGAACAGAATTGGAAGCCGCCGTTTTCCGGCGCCTGGTCGAGCACTTGCGCACCCGCACCGACGTCCAGAACATCGACCTGATGAATCTGGCCGGCTTCTGCCGCAACTGCCTGTCGAACTGGATGAAGGAAGAGGCCGACGGCAAGGGTGTCGCGATCAGCAAGGACGAGAGCCGCGAGGCGGTCTACGGCATGCCCTACGAGACCTGGAAATCGAAGTTTCAGGGCACCGCCAGTCCCGAGCAACTCGACGCGATGAAGAAGGCCCATAGCGGGCATTAGGATTTTCGCGCGCTGCCTTTTTCCTTCTCCCCTTGTGGGAGAAGGTGGCATAGGCGGCCTTCGGCCGCCGTTCTTAACGCCGATGCTTTGCATCGGCTATGGCGCCCGATGAGGGCTCCATCCGCGGAGACAAACCCCTCATCCGCCTTCGCTGCGCGAAGGCACCTTCTCCCACAAGGGGAGAAGGGAAGTGTCCCGGCACCATTTCTTTCTCCTGTGGGCGCGCTGTGGATGAGCGCGATGGTGCCTTGACGCAAGGCGCCGCACTCTTGAGGGTCAACCTCGAAAAAAGCGCCGCGCGGTAAAGCGTGCGGCGCTTGATCTTTCAATCCCTGCACCATTCAGTTCCATTCAGGAGTACCCGATGGCCACCTCCGCCGCCGCCGTCCAGGACGAACCCGCGACGAAATTCGCGAAAGACCAGCTCAAGGCCATCGTCGAGCGCATCGAACGGCTGGAAGAGGAAAAGAAGACGATCTCGGACGATATCCGCGACGTCTATGCCGAAGCCAAGGGTAACGGCTACGATGTCAAGGCACTGCGCACCATCGTGCGCCTGCGCAAGCAGGACGCCAATGAGCGCGCCGAGCAGGAGACCATCCTGGAGACCTACATGCAGGCGCTGGGAATGCTGTGAGGCGCTCGTCGTCCCGGCCTTGAGCCGGGACCCATACGCCGCGGCTTCTCGATAAGAGCCGGGTATTAGTCGCCTTCTTCCAACAACAAACGCTGCAGAGTATGGATCCCGGCTCAAGGCCGGGACGACACC
>JBOHIT010000009.1:0-17862 GCA_050726155.1 Bradyrhizobium sp. | reverse complement strand
CGTCATTGCGAGGAGCGAAGCGACGAAGCAATCCATTCCTAAGCTTGGCGCGCCATGGATTGCTTCGCTGCGCTCGCAATGACGGAAGGACGACGGCGTCCAACCCAAAACGCCATTCCGGGGCTCGCGCTGCGCGCCCTCAGATGCGCAATTGCGCATCGGGGAATGACTGGCGTGGCCTACGTCTTTCGCTTTCCGCCGCCGAGTCCGAGCAGCGACTGCAGCGCAAGCGCGACGTCATCAGAGGGTTGCCCGGCAAGACTCACCGCATTGAGGGCGCCCAGAATGAGGTCGCGCAGCAGCCGCGGATCGGCGTCGCGTGTCAAAACGCCGGCGCCTTGCGCCGCCGTGACCAGCTCGGTCCATCGCGACACGTAGTTGCGCCGGAGCTTGCGGGCCGCTGCGCCGGCGGCATCCCTCGGGAATGAAGGCCCGAGCACGGCGACGGTGTAGTTGCTCAGTTCATGCACGGCGGTGGCATGCGCGCGAATCGCCGCACCCAATCGCGTGGCGGCATCGGCATTTTGCGGAACCGCTGACAGCGCCTGATCGAGAAAGGCCAGTGAGGCCAGCAGGCCTTCTTCCAGCATCGCTTCGACCAGGCGATCCCTGGATTCGAAATGGAAGTAGACGCTGCCGGTCTTGAGGCCGGCAGCGGCGGCGATCGCGTTGATGCTGGTGCCGGCGACGCCGTGGCGGGCCACTTCGGCGGCGGCGGCATCGAGCAGGCGCTTGCGGGTGCGATCGCCCTTCGACGCCGGGCTCGCATTCGATGCCTGGCTGGAATCAGCTACGGTTGGAATGTCGTCGCGCGTCACCGCAGCCCTCACGATTCGAAGCCCTCTAGAGCCATTTCCGTTCCGATGGAATCGGAACGGGGCTCTAGATCATTAAATTTGACGCGTTTTCTTGACGCGAACCGGTTTCCACTTCGCTGGAAAACGCTCTAGTTAATACGGCGATCGTAGCCACGCCAATAGGGTTCGCGCAGCACATGCTTGAGCACCTTGCCGGTCGCGGTGCGCGGCAGCGTGGTCGCGATATCGACACTGGTCGGGCATTTGAAGGCGGCGAGCCGCTGGCGCACAAACCCGATCACCTCGTCCTGGCTTATTTCGGCGCCCGGCCGCGGCACCACGATGGCCTTGACGGTCTCGCCCCAGCGCTCGTGGGGAACGCCGATCACGGCAAATTCGGCCAGTTGCGGATGCGCGGCGAGGACATTCTCGACCTCGACCGGATAGACGTTTTCGCCGCCCGAGATCACGAGGTCCTTGGCGCGATCGACCAGGAAGATGCGCCCCTCGGCATCGACGCGGCCGAGATCGCCGGTGCGCAGCCAGCCATCCGGCGTCAGCGCCTTCGCCGTTTGCTCGGCATCGTTCCAGTATCCGACGAGGTTCTGTTCCGAACGGGTCCAGATCTCGCCGATATCGCCGAGCGGCACGTCGCCGGTGCCCGATGTCGAAACCACGCGGATCTCGACCCAGGGATACGGCCGGCCGGCGGAGAGCAGCAGATGCGCCAGCGGCCCGTTCGGATCGTGCTCATGCGCCGGCAATTGCGCAAACGCGCCGGTTGCTTCGGTCAAGCCGTAGATCTGGATGAAGTCGCAGCGCAACACCGTCATCGCCCTGGTCAACGCTACCGGGCTGATGGGCGCACCGGAGTAGAACACCCTGACCAAACCGAGCTTTCGCGTACCGGCCGCGGCGGCGGCACAGACGGCGGACAGCATCGCCGGAACGAAGAAGGCGACACTGACGCCTTCCGCCTCGATCGTATTCAACACCCCGGCCGGATCGAAGTCGCGCACCACCACACAGCGGGCGCCGCGCGCCAAGCCGGCCAGCGCCCAGGCAAGACCGCCCATGTGGAACAGCGGCAAGGCCACCAGGCTGACATCGTCGGCCGTGAATCCCCACTCGACCGAAATGCCGTCGAGCAGCACGCGCAAATTGCTGCCATTGGCGAACATCGCGCCCTTCGGCCGTCCGGTGGTGCCGCTGGTATAGAGCTGGAATGCGATGTGCTCCGGTTGCGGACGCACGCCGGGATCATCAGCCGGACCGCGCCACTGCGCGTATTGGGTCCAGCTCTCATGGGGCCCAAGTGCGACGATCGCCTTCAGCCTGCTCTTCACCACGGGCACGACACTGCTATCGACAAACGCGACCGTCGCCTGCGCGTCCTCGATGATCGCCGCGAGTTCATCCGCCGCGAGCCGCCAGTTCAGCGGCGTCAGCACCGCGCCTGCGAGCGCACAGCCGAACAGGACCTCGAAGTAACGCGGATCGTTCTTGCCGAGATAGATCACGCGATCCTGCGGCTTGACCCCGTCGCGCACCAGCGCTGCGGCGACGCGGCAGGCCTGGTCATGCAGACGCGACCAGGTGAGTTCGGCGCCGTCGGCGCTGATCATGACTTTGTCCGGCGCATTGGCAACACCGGCTTCCAGCAACGCACGCAAGCTTCCCGTCATGGCGTCCTCCCGCTTGTGTTGTTTATGAGTGGTGTCCAGATCACACGTCATCCTGAGGTGCGAGCGGAGCGAGCCTCGAAGGATGGGCCACGGGCGCTTCTCCATCCTTCGAGGCGCGCAAGAGCGCGCACCTCAGGATGACGCGAGAACGTGAGAGTGGGCCACTCCGACTCAAACTCATCGCGCACTCGCGCTCCGATAGAGACCGATCTGCTTCATCAGGCCGAGCAGATCGTAGGTCGCGTAAAGCCGGCAGGCGCGATCGCCGCGAAAATCGAACACTTCATGTCCGGCGAATTCGAACGCGCGGCCGGTGCCCGCGATGCCCGGCGGATCGATCCGGCCGCTGAAGTGGCCGGTGCCGCGCCACGTATAAGCCACGCGCGCCATGTGATCGCTGAACATCGGCGGCTCGGTGACGTCCCATTTGAGATCCGGATACGCCGCCAGCACGTAGCGGATGTAATCCATCGTCGCCTGATGGCCGCGCACCTGCCAGCCGGTGTGACGCGTGGTCGGACTGTCGAGCACGAAGTCTTCGGTCAGGATGTCCCTGACACGCTCCGGCCGGTTGCTGTTCCAGCAATCGATCCAGCCTTCGGCATACCATTTGACGGCAAACGTCCGATCCAGCGGCGCCTGATCAGGGCCGGTCACGTGCACATTCATGGCGCCTCTCCCATAATCTAACTAGTATTAGAAACTAAATAGTATTAGATTACGAGTCAAGCGCCGTTGTTGCCGCCGCCAAGCTCTGCGACATTGCGGCCTGTAAGAAAGAGGACCCGAGGGATGGAACGCCAAAGCCCTGCCGATCTCGCCCGCGCGCTCTATGCAGCACTTGCCTCCGGCGACCGCGCGCAACTCGACGCCTTGCTGCATCCGGAATTTACCGGGCGCACCGCCGAGGGCATGCCGTTCGGCATCGGCGGCGAACATGACGGACCCGCGGCGATGCGGCGCAACGGCTGGGGCGCGATCGCCCGGCATTTCGAGGCGCGCGCCGAGCCGGAACGGTTTCTCGATCTCGCCGACGGGCGCCTTTTGGTGACCGGCCGTTATCGCGGCCGCGGCAAGCAGGGCGGCGCAGTGCTCGACGCGGCGTTTGCGCATCTGATCGCGATCGACCAGGGCCGCATCAAATCGCTCGAACAATTCACCGACACCGCACGCTGGCATGACGCCGCCGGCCTGCTGCGAACCGTGCTGCTCGATTTCGAAAACGGCCTCGCAACGCTGCGGCTGAACCGTCCGGACAAGGGCAACGCGATCGACGAAAGCATGGCCGCCGATCTCGCCGAGGCGGCAACCCGGATTGCCGAACGGCCGGACGTTCGCGCCGTGCTGATAACGGGCAACGGGCCGAACTTCACCGTCGGCGGCGACCTCAGCCTGTTTGCCGGCACCGCGCGCGAGCAATTGCCGAACCGGCTGCGCCGCATGATCGACAGCTATCATCTGGCGATCGATCGATTGACCAGCATCGACGCGCCTTTGGTCGCCGCGGCGCGCGGCGGCGCCGGGGGCGGCGGACTGGGCCTGCTCTACGTTGCCGATATTGTCGTGGCGGCCGACGACGCGCGATTTGCGCTGGGTTACGGCGCGCTCGGCCTGACCGCCGATGGCGGCAACACCTGGTTCCTGCCGCGCATGGTCGGGATGCGGCGCGCGCAAGAACTGTTCCTGCTGAACCGCCGCCTCACCGCGCAGGAAGCGCTCGACTTCGGACTGGTGTCCCGCCTCGCGCCCGATGCTGCCGTGGAGAGCGAGGCGGCCGCCCTCGCCGCCAAACTCGCCGCCGGTCCGACGCGCGCCTTCGGTGCCGTGCGCCGCATGCTGCGGCAGTCATTCGAAACCGGTCTGTCGGATCAACTGACGGCGGAAAAGGATTCGATCGTCGCGGCCAGCACCACGGATGACGCACAGGAGGGCATCGCCGCCTTCGTCGCCAAGCGCCGCCCGCAATTCCGTGGCGGGTGACCGGGCAATTTGATGCCCGAGCGGAGCGACATCCTGCAATGTTGGGGAAATAGCGTGGATTTGGCGCTCCCTAGGGGAGACGAGGGGCACCGCAGGAAGACACTGAGAAACAAGTACAAATCAGCTTGACTGCTTCGCCATTGCCGCAAGCGACTACCTGCAAGCCGGATGACGTTGTGCGCTTCGCACCCTTCTCCCGCGCTGCAATGCCGCCTGCGATACGGCCAGACCGTTACACACAGGCTTGAAACCCAAACTTTACGCCTGCATCCTTCCCCAACGTGGCGATGCGATTCGTATGGCAAGGAAGAGAGACGGCCATGAACTGGATCAGCAAGGAAATTCTGGATCGTGTCCCCGAGTTGCCTAGTCGCGTCGATTTTGATGACTGGGAAAAAGACCGAGGCCTCGTCAATCTTCTCTCAGAAAAGAAGAATTCAAAGCCGTGGCTTCCCGCTGGATTTTATAAGCGAACCAAAGGCGGCAGGCTTTGCGTGCTGGAAGTCCACCGTTCGCTCAAAGGCGTCGCTCAGGCCGTCTGGCTGGAAAAGCCTAAAGTTCGCGTTAAAGCCCAAGCGCACGCGGTCTAAAGTCGCCGCCGTCAGCAGCACTCGCGGCCCTCGCCCTAGGCGCAGCGACATTGCACACCAACCGTTGACCCCGGTCAGCATTGGTGCGCCTGTCGTTGTTTCCGGGAGTAGTCAGAGCGAAACTTCCTTGTCGAAAAGTACGCATGCGCAGCGCCGGAATCGATCAAATCGAACGCCTTTATTTTTGCTTCGAGCACTGATCCAAACTGGAGCCTGCCTAGGGTGCCGTTCATGCGAAGCTTGTAGTTAGGTCCGTCAGGAACAATCGAGAGTGCGACGCCCTTCTGAATGATTGAAGGCGCGCCGGATTTGCCCAGAGACCAGCGGCTAGAGAAAACGAAGCGCGCGCAGCGTTTGTTGTGTCTCATTCGGTTGGTGGCAAAGTTAGTGGAGGTCAGGTGATCGCAGCAGACCTCCCCAACTTCCATCGTTCCCCATTTCGAATGATGAACGGGGAAAACGTAGCGGATTGCAGTTCCACACAGATCACATTCGCCGTCTAGACTCCCAAGATCATCATAGTCGCCGAAATGCTCCCATCCAGATTGCGGCATTATCTTCCCGTGCTCTTCAGCGTGACAGCCTTTGCACAAGGCCTCACATGCTTCGTGCGGGTACTGCCAAGGAAGGCGCTACGGAATTTAAAAATTGTGATGGACTTGGAGCGTTACGCCGTCGTCTGGCCCTCGTTGGCATCGGTTGCAAACGCCATCATGGAGGCGGATGACTTCAGTCCGGAACGCACGCCATTCAGACCGGTTGTAGTGCTTCATCGGATCGTCCGCTGCGAATCGAATAGCAGTTTAGCAGAACTGAAGGGTTTTGCGGCCACATCACGCACTACATGCTTTATCTGATAACAATGCCCGGCTGTTTGTGGGATGTGGGTCGCGCGGGCTGAAAGTCCGGATCTGCGTCATTCGAGCGAGTAAGCAATTAGAGAAAATCGTCGCCGCGAGCGGATAATAGTTTGGCAACTGACATGCGGGTCGTAGCCCGCAGGTGTCTCCATCGTCAACCGGACCGCAGCCTCCGAACTCCCGTCTTTCAGCAACCCTCGCACCGCATCACAGATCGCAATCCTCTCTTCGATCGAGCGTCATCGAAAACTTGTTGCGGTTCATCTGCAGAAAAAGAGCGCCGGCTCCGTCACCTGCAATGGGCGCAATGAAACGGTCCTCGTTGCCGTCACGCTTCTATGTGAATGACCTCCGCGCCGTACTCGGCGCACAACGCGGCGCAATATATCGGCCGAAGTCAAGCACGCGGATCAAGAGTGCTACGTATGTCGCCGCCTATCTGTTCTCTTCCCGGGCCTCAAACACGATGATCACGTCAACGCTCTTTGTTGGCTGCCGGTGGATGAAGTTGCCATCAATACGAGCGCGGCATGCCGAGGTCGTGTTGTGCAACGTAGTTCAGGACCATTTCCTCCGAGACCGGCGCGAACTTGAACAGGCGTGCATCGCGCCACAAGCGTTCAACGTGATATTCCTTGGAATAGCCCATGCCGCCCAGTGTCTGCATGGCGCGGTCCGTGGCCAACGCCGCGGCTTGCCCGGCAAGCCATTTTCCCATGTTGGCCTCGCTGCCATAGGATTGACCGAGGTCGTAGAGCGTCGCCGCCTTGTGGTTCATCAGCCGCGCGCATTCGGCCTTGATATGAGCTTCACCCAGGGGGAACTGGATGGCCTGATACGATCCGATCGGCTTGGCGTTGAACACCTTTCGCTCCTTGGCATAGTCCACCGCCAGCCTGATCGCCAGTTCAGCCGTTCCCACCAGTCCTGCCGTCGTGACGATGCGTTCGGTATTGAGAACGTCGAGAAGCTGATGAAAGCCTCCGTCAAGCTTGCCTAGAAGCTCGTGGGCCTCGACCCGCACGTCGTCGAAGAACACCAAGCTCGACGGCAACGTGTTCGTCCCAACCTTGTCGATCGCTGAATGGACCAATCCCTCGCGCTCGACGTCGATCAGAAACAGACTGACGCCGTCAGTCTTGCGCTGGACTTCGTCGAGCTTGCGTGTGCGCGCCACCACCAATAATTTGGTCGCCTGCGGTACGCAGGTGATCCATATCTTCTGTCCGCTCAGGCGCCAGCCTTCGCCGTCAGCGCGCGCAAACGTCTTGAGCGCGAGAGAGTTGGTCCCCGCGTCCGGCTCGGTGAGAGCCATGGCAAATTTGGCCTTGCCGGCCACCAGTTTCGGCAACAGATCCCGCTTCATTTCCGGCGAGCCGAACTTCGCGAGCGTGACACCGCCGAAAATCGGATTGCACATGAAGAGCTGACTTAGCGTCGAACCGCCGCCCGCCGCGCACAGCGCCTCAATGGCCATTGCCAATTCCGCCATGCCCATGCCTGAGCCACCGTGCTCTTCCGGCACGGCGATCCCGCACAGCCCCGCGTCACAGATGTCCTGCCAGATCGCGGCCGGAAACTCTTTCCTGGCATCAAGCTCGCGCCAGTAATCCAGTCCATATTTCTCGCCGACCTGCCTCGCGGTCTTGATCAGCATCGTCTGTTCTTCGGTATGAGCAAAGTCCATGATGGTCCCTTCGTCGCCTACGCCCGGAGCAGCAAAAGCGGGTTCGTGAGATGGTTGGTGACACAGTCGAGAAACCTCGCAGCCTTGACCCCATCGAGCACGCGATGATCGCAGGCCAGGACAAGACCGATTTCTCTTTGCAGTACCGGCTGGTCATTCGCGTCCGGCCGAAATGCCGGCTTGATCGCGGCCACGCCGAGGATAGCCGACTGACCAGGATTGATGATGGGTATCAAATGTGACGCGCCGTACATGCCGACATTCGAAACCGTAATCGCGCCACCCATCAGGTCATCGGCCAGCAACCGGCCTTCTTTCGCCCGCTCCGCCAGGTCATTGGCTGCGCGAGCAAGGGCTTCGAGCCCCATGTCATTGACGCCATGAAGCACCGGTGCAAACAGACCGCGATCGGTGTCGACCGCAAACCCGATATCGCTGCCGGTCAACTGGACCATCTCGTCGTCGGACCACAGGACGTTGATCTCAGGCATCTGTGCCAGCGATCGTCCGACCGCGACAATAACCAGATGGTTGATGCTGACGCGGGTGAATCCTGCGATCGAATTCAACTCTTCCCGCATCTTGAGAAGACGGCCGACATCCGCTTCCGCCTGGACGTAGAAGTGAGGAATAGTCTGCTTTGCCTGGATCATTCGCCGCGCAATGGTTTTCTCCAAAGCGGTCGCGGGACGACGAACGGCAGCAGGCGGGGCGGCAATATTGGTGTGCCGATCCGGCGCTGGGGGAGCATCCTTGCGCGAGGCATTTCCAATCGCCGCCTCGACGTCGCGCGCCTTTATCCGTCCGCGCGGCCCGCTGCCCTTCACGGTTGCCAAGGCAATCTTCGCGTCCTTCGCCAGTCTGCGCGCCAAAGGTGTCGCGATCAATCGTTCGCCGCTGCCGGAATCGGCGATCGCCGGCCGCGCGGCCGGTGGTTTGGCTGGCTCGGACGCAAGCGCGGTTGCGGACCTCTCGATGTTGTCACGACCTTCGTAGCTACTGTGCCGCGTCGAGTCGACCGCCGTCCATGTCGCCAGCACCGCTCCAACCGGCGCGGTTGAGCCCTCGGCCACCTCGATCGTTTCGATGCGACCGTCATCGGGCGCCTCGATCTCGGTGGCGATCTTTTCGGTCTCGACCACGAACAAGACATCGCCGCTCCGCACCTGATCGCCCGGCGCGACGCGCCACGCCGCCACCATGCCCTCCGTCATGGTGAGACCCAGCTTCGGCATCACTATCGAGGCCGCCGCACTCATGCTGTCTCTCCTCCGCGAGCGTTACGCCCCACTTCAGACTCCCCTGAACTGCGCCTTGCGCTTCTCAACGAAGGCGGTGCAGCCCTCATGGGCGTCAGCGGAATCCAGCACCAGGCCGATCATCGCCTGTTCGTGACGCAGTGCCGCCCGGAGCGGCATCTCGTCGCCGTCGGCCAGTGTTCGCTTCAGCAACTTGAGGATAAGCGGTGACTTCTGCGCTATGTCGTTGGCGAGCGCGAGCACGGTGGTCATCAATTCAACCGGCGGAACGACCTTGTTGATCAGGCCGAGCCTTTCCGCATCGACGGCATCGATCCGGTTGCCGGTGAACATCAACTCCTTGGCCTTGCATAGCGGAATCTGCCGCGTCAGGCGCTGCGACCCACCCGCGCCGGGAAACAGGCCGAGGCCGATTTCAGGCAGACCGAATTTTGCGGTGTCGGCAGCGATTCGAATGTCCGTGCACAACAGCAATTCGGTACCGCCGCCGAGCGCCCAACCATTGATCGCGGCAATCGTCGGCTTGTCCAGCATCTCGATGCGTCGGAACACGGTATGCAGCCGTTCGCCAAGCTCGAGGTAATGCGGCAGACCCTGACGAGAATTGAGGTCGGCGATGTCGCCCCCGGCAACGAAGGCTCGATCGCCGGCGCCGGTGATGACGACAACTCGGATATCGGTATCGTGTTCGGCTCTGGCCACCGCGGCATCGAGCGCTGCCAGCGTGTCCATATCGAGAGCGTTCAACGTTGAAGGGCGATTGATCGTGATCAGCGCAACGGCATCGCGGCGTTCAAACGTGACACGGTCGGTCATATCGGTCTCCATTATGCGAGGGTACGGTGGACGGCGCGGATCACGGCGTCGGCGGATGGCAGATATGCGGTCTCAAGTGCCTTGGAGAATGGCACCGGCATGAATGGCGCACCGACCCGGACGATCGGGCCATCGAGTTCGTCGAAGCCGACATCAGCCATGCGGGCAACGATTTCCGCGCCGATGCCGAATGCCTCGACCGCCTCATGCACGACGACAAGCCGATGAGTTTTTGCCAACGAAGCCAGCACAGCCGCCTCGTCCCACGGCTGCAGGCTGCGCAGGTCGATCACCTCGGCTTCAATACCATCAGCGGTCAAACGCATGGCCGCGTCACGGACGGTCTTCACGGCCGCGCCATAGGACACGATGGTGACGTCGCGACCCGATCGCACCGTGGCGGCCTTGCCGATCGGGATCAGTTCGAGGGGCTCCGGCGCGTCCGCTTTCATGGCGTAAAGCGCCTTGTTCTCGATCACCAACACCGGATCGGGATCGTCAATTGCGGCGCGCAGCAATCCATAGGCACTGGCAGGATCGGCCGGACAGACGACCTTCAGGCCCGGAACATGCGCGAACCACGCTTCGAGGCATTGCGAGTGCTGCGGTCCGGCGCCGAGGCCGCCGCCATGCGGCGTACGCAGCACCATCGGAACCGATCCCTGGCCGCCGAACATGAACCGCGCCTTGGCCGCCTGGTTCACCATCGCGTCCATCACCAGCGTGGTGAAGTCCATGAACATGATTTCGATCACCGGCTTCAGGCCACTGAGCGCGGCGCCGACCGCCGCCCCCGCGATCGCCGCTTCCGAGATGGGGGTGTCGCGTACCCTGCCCGCGCCGTAGCGGTCGCGCAGCCCACGGGTCGCGCCGAACGAGCCGCCGGCCTCCGAGACATCTTCGCCGAAGATCACCACCGAGGAATCGGCGGCCATCGCATCGTCCAACGCCTGGTTAACGGCACGCAAATAGCGAATCTCAGCCATGTCGGACCCCCATCGGCGTGTAGACGTCAGCTTTGGCGGCCTCGAAATCGGGATCGCGACCGCTTCGCGCGGCAACAACAGCTGCTTCGACTCGCTGACCGGCGCTCTCGGCCGCCGCCAGCAATACTGCGTCGCTGATGCCGAAACCTTGTAATTGGGACGCTGTAACCTGGAGTGGGTCGCGCTCCGCCAGTCCGGCGATTTCGGCCGCGTCGCGATACTTCTGCGCATCGCCCTCGAAATGGCCGCGCACCCGCGTGGTTATGCATTCGAGCACTGCGGGCTGCCCCTTGCGCACCTGCGCCACGATGCTATCGGCGGCCGCGGCGACGACTGCGACGTCATTGCCGTCAACGGAAACGTGCGGCAGCTTGTATGCAGCAGCGAGGTCGCAGAGCTTGAAGGAGATCTGCTTCGAGCTCGGAAGGAACTCGCTCCAGCCGTTATTCTCGCAAACGAACAGCAGCGGCAGCTTCCACAACGAGGCGAGATTGAAACATTCGTGCAAGAGCCCTTCGGCCAGCGCGCCGTCGCCAAAGAATGCGACCGCAACAGCATCGCGGCCGAGTTGCTGGTGCGCCATCGCCGAGCCTAGCGCGATCGACAGGCCGGCACCGACGATGCCATTGGCGCCCAGCATTCCGACCGACATGTCGGCGACGTGCATCGAGCCGCCGCGGCCGCGGCAAAGCCCCTCGTCGCGCGCCAGCAATTCGAGGAAGAAGCCGTTGAGCGAGAGCCCCTTGGCGATCGCGTGGCCATGACCACGATGGGTCGAGGCGATGGTGTCCGAGGCCGTGAGCGCGCTCATCACGCCGACCGACACGGCCTCCTGGCCGATGCTCAGGTGAATGAAGCCGGGAACCTCGCCGTCGGAAAACAACGTGCTCAGACGCTCTTCGGAGCGGCGGATCAGGAGCAGTTGACCATACAGGTCCATCAATCGGTTAGGACCTACGCCCCTTTCCGCATCCGCCTTTGCCTTCGGACTGCTCACCCGGTGTCTCCAAATTCCATCGACTAAACATCCTCTAACACAAATATGAATAACGAGTCACTATTCATTTTAGATATAGGAGAACTGCGCTTGCAACGGAGCCCGATGATGAATTCTAATACTTTCTTTATATATCAATATATTATATGAAAGTGGCTTCCCCTACCCCGCATCATTTTTTAAACGGGAGCCACGTGACCTCTAGAAAAATATGAACTATGAGTCGTAATTCGGACGATTTGCCGATGGCTGCTCAAACCAACGCTCAGGACAGCAGATGATCAATTTGTCGAGTTTCGTCAGCCTTCACGCGCGCAGATCGCCAACGCGCTGTGCGCTCAAATATCGGGGCGCCGAAGTTTCCTATGCCGACTTCAACGACCGGATCGCCGTTGTCGCCGGATGGCTGACCGCCCAAGGCATCGGCCCCGACGACGTCGTCGCGATGTTGATGAAGAACAGCGCTGCCTTTCTCGATATCGTTTTTGCGACGAGCCATATCGGTGCGATTTTCTTGCCAATCAATTTCCGGCTGTCCGCCGACGAAGTTGGCTATATTGTTACGGATTCGGGGGCACGAATTCTGATCGCCGACCAAGAGCTCGCTGCCACAGCAGTTGGTCCCGCGCCGGTGGTCATCGTCGACGACCACGCGCAGGCCGATGCCAGCCGGCTCGCTTCGGATCGGTGCCGAGCACCGGCACACCCCCG
The DNA here is from genome assembly GCA_050726155.1 of Bradyrhizobium sp. Lineage (GTDB taxonomy): Bacteria > Pseudomonadota > Alphaproteobacteria > Rhizobiales > Xanthobacteraceae > Bradyrhizobium. Next base: position 5,494 of record JBOHIT010000009.1, on the reverse strand, counting down.
ACAGACGTCAGACCTGTTGCGGCTGATGTATACGTCAGGCACGACGGACCGGCCCAAAGGCGTGATGCTTACCTACGAGAACTTCTACTGGAAATCTTGCGATCACGTGATGTCGCTAGGCCTGAATCGCGACACACGGCTGCTGACGGTAGGCCCACTCTACCACGTGGGTGCGCTTGACTTGCCGGGCATCGCGGTGCTGTGGCAAGGCGGCATGATGAGTATCCATCGCAACTTCGATCCCGAGGACGCCCTCGCGGCGATCGAATCGGAACGCCTCAACTCGGCCTGGTTCGCGCCGGTGATGACGACCGCGATGCTCGCGTGCCCCAATAGCAAACGCTACGACGTGTCTAGTCTGCGTTGGGCCATCGGCGGCGGCGAGAAAACTCCGGAGGCGCGGATCCGCTCGTTCTCGGAGTACTTCACACACGCCCGCTACATCGACGCCTACGGCCTGACCGAAACCTGCGGCGGCGACACCTTCATGGAACCCGGTTTCGAGATCGCCAAAATCGGTTCGACCGGACGCGCTACCGCCCATGTCGAGATAGAAATACGGGACGACGCCGGCCGACAGCTGGCGGCGGGCGAGCACGGTGAAATCTGCCTGCGTGGACCGAAGGTCACGAAAGGCTACTGGAAGGATCCGCAAAAGACCGCGGGGGCATTTTTCGGCAACTGGTTTCGTACCGGTGATGTCGGCTATCTCGACGCCGATGGTTTTCTCTATCTGACTGATCGCAAGAAGGACATCATCATCTCCGGCGGTGAGAACATCGCCTCGTCGGAAGTCGAACGCGTCATCTACGAGCTGCCCGAAGTCTCCGAGGCAGCCGTGATCGGCGTCGCCGACGAGCGCTGGGGCGAGCGGCCGGTGGCGGTCGTGACCCTTGTGAGCGGTTCGACGCTGGACCTCGCAACGCTGACCGAGCATTGCCGTTCGCGACTGGCTGCATTTAAGGTGCCGAAGCAGCTCATCATCCGCGACAGCCTCCCGCGCAATCCGTCCGGTAAGGTGCTCAAGCGCGTGCTGCGCGACGAGTTCGAGGTATAGCACCACATGACACAGACCACCGACAATCCCACCAAGGAGGTTAAGCTCAGCCGCGCAAAACGCAACGAGTCCACCAAACGCAGAATCTTCGAGGCTGCCACAACGGTGGTGGGAAAATACGGGTACGCCGAAGCTTCGGTCGCCCGGATCACGGAAGAAGCCGGCGTCGCGCAGGGAACATTTTATAATCACTTCGCAAGTCGCCAGGAGCTGCTCGACCAGTTGTTACCGACGATCGGCATGGACATGGTGGACTTCATTGCCGAGCGCACCGGCGCGGGCTCCGACGCCGCGGCGCGGGAGCTGGATCGCTTTCGCGCGTTCTTCGACTATCTGCAGCAAGTTCCGGAATTTCTGCGGATCCTCAACGAGGCCGAGTTCTTCGCACCGGCGGGATACCAGAAGCACTTCGACAATATTTCGACCGCCTTCGTCCGAATCCTGAAGCGCGCCCGCAATGCCGACCAGACCGAAGCTTACAGCGACGATGAGATCGAAGTTATCGTGCACATTTTCATGGGCGCGCGCGGCTATCTCAGCCGCCGCTATTCCTATTCGAAGGACAAGGTGACCGCAGTGCCCGACCATGTGATTTCAGCATACGAAAAGCTGATCACCCGCGGCCTGTTCAAGCCTCGCGACAGAGATTAGTCACGACGCCGAACCAGGTCGCCCGCGACCATCGCGTTGGGCCGGCGGATGGGGCCCGTTGAAGTAGCGCGGGACATCGTCTGGTTACTCGGGCCACGCCTCGACAGCCACTCTAACGCATATTCTCCAATTGCCGAAACGAGATCGGTCTTTTATGGTTGATCTCCTAATTCCCGATGGAGAATACTATACTTGTCAGAGAATTCCCGATCGGACGAGCTCGGCAAGCCGGTCAATGCGCTGGCCCGCGGTATCGCCATTTTGCGCTACCTGCAAGCGCGCGACGAACCTGTCGGCGTGATCCAGATTGCGCGCGATCTCGCGATCAACGCTTCAACCTGCTTCAATTTGCTGCGAACACTCGCCCACGAGCGGCTTGTCGTCTTCGATCCGGCCACCAAGAAGTATGCGACCGGGCTCGGGCTGCTGGAGCTGGCGCGCGGCGTGCTGAACCAGGGTGGCTATGTCCAGCTGGCTCACCCCCGTCTCGAACAGCTCGCCAACGTGCATTCGGTCACGGCAATCCTGTGGCAATTGGTGTCGCCGAGCCGCGCATTGCTGATCGATCTCGCCGAAGCACCGGCGCCGGTGCGCGTTCACATGACTGTAGGACAAAGGCTCCCCTCGATGATCGGCGCGCTGGGACGCTGTTTTGCCGCTCACCTCGGCCTGACCAAAGAGCAGATCCGCGCGATGTTCAACGAGCTGCGCTGGGAAGATCCGCCGACCTTCAAGCAATACTGGGCGGAGGTCGAGGAAACCCGCCGCACCGGCTTTGCCTACGACATCGGCGGCTACAACAAGAACTTCACCACGGTGGCAGCGCCGATCCTCGGCGCCGACGGCCGCGCCTCGATGGCGATCTCGGCGGTGACGTTCTCGAACCATCTCGCCAAGCCCGCAATGCTGCGGCTCGCCGCAGACATGCGCGAACTGGCGGGTGAACTGTCACGGGCGCTCGGTGGCCCAAGCACGCATAACGCTCCCGGCAGGGTACGGAAGGTCAGCCCTTGAAATACCGCGCGATGGTCTCGCGAACGCCGGGCCGCGCGAAATTCTCATGCATCAGCGGCGCCAGCCGGGCGATCCGGGCGCCGACGCCAGACGGCTGGCTGATCCGCAACGCACGGCGCCCGATCGTCAAGGCCTCCACATTGTCGAGATAGAACGCCACACGCGCGACCGCATCGGCACCGAAGGTTGCCGCCGGCACGATGTCGGTGACGAGGCCAAGCGTGCGCGCCTCGGTGGCGGCGAGTAACCTGCCGGTGGCGCAGAGCTGGAACGCCAAGGTCGAGGAGATCTTTTCCTCAAGCGCCGCCTGCACCATCACCGGATACATGTTGAAGCGGATTTCCGGCAACCCGAACTCAAGATCGTCGGCCGCGATCACGAGGTCCGACAGCGCCGAGATCAGCACACCGGCCCCAAGCGTGCGGCCATGGATCGCGGCCGCGATCGGCAGCGGCGACTCGACGAAGGCGGCGACGATATCCCTCAGCCCCTTGTCCTGCCGCTCAAGATGATCGCCGCCCTGGAGGAACTCTGCGATATCGGCGCCCGCCGAAAAGCCGCGCACACCGACTCCCTGCAGCAAGATCATACCGGCCCCCGCGTCGCGGCCATCGCGGACGAGATCGGCGAGCCGATGCATCATCGCGGCGGTGAGGGCATTGGCCTTATCAGGCCGGTCGATCCAGATGCGGCGCAGCCCGCCATTGTCCTCGGCGCGAACGGTCTCTGCGGTCATGTCCCGGCCACCTTGATCAGAGCGTCGAGCGCGACGACGTCGGCGCCGCGCGCCACGAGCGGATTGATCTCGATTTCGTCAAGTGTCGCATCGATCATGAACTTGCCGGCGATATGCGCCAGCGCTTGCGATATCCGTCTGACATCGACGACCGGCTTGCCGCGGAAGCCGTCAAACAGCCGGGCACTGCGCAGTGACCGCAGCAGCGTTTCGATCTCCGCGGCCGTGAGGGGCAGCAACGCCATTGCGACATCGGGGCTGAGCTCGACCTCGACGCCGCCGCGCCCGACCATCAGCATCGCGCCGAATACCGGATCGCGACGGAAGCCGACGATCAGCTCGACGTCGAAGCCGACCATGCGTTCAATCAGCACGCCGTCGATAATGACCTTGGCGTCGCGGCCACGCCCGAGCAGCGTCTCGACCGCGTTAGTGAGCGCCGCCGTGTCGTTGAGCCCAAGCACCACGCCGCCATGCTCGCTCTTGTGCGGCATATCCGGGCTCTGCAGTTTCGCCACAAACGGCGCTGCGAGCCCGGTAATCCCAGCGGCCACCTCGACCGACGTCTGAACCATCACGCCGTCGGGCAAGCCGATGCCGCCCGCGTTCCGCAGCCAGACCTTGCTGTGCCATTCGGTGAGCTGACGCAGCGCGCCCGGTGGCGTGGACTGCCTTGCCGGAGCGTTCGCAACCGATGCCGCCACGGCCTGCTTGCGTACCGCGCCGCAGGCATGGCCCAACGCCGTGATCGCCTGTGGAATGTCCGGATAGACCGGAATCCCGGCGGCATCGAGCCGCGCCACGATCTCGGGTCGCGCACCGATCCAGACCACGATGAACGGCCGGCCGCTCTGGCTACGCGCCGCGAGAATAGACTCGGTCAGCGTCTCCGAGATCGAGTGCATCAGCCCGATAAAAAGAATGCAGGCATCGAGTTCGGGCGCGACGCTGACCACCTCCAGCGTGCTTCGGAACATTCCGGCATTCGATAGCACATTCGCGGTCAGGTCGACCGGGTTCTGAGGCTTGGAGAATCCCGGCAGTGTCGCCGCCAGAGCGGTCGCCGTCTCGACACTGAATTTTGGGAAACCGAGTCCTGCGGCTTCGATCGCGTCGGCCAGCAGCACTCCCGCCCCGCCGGACACCGACAGCACGCCGATCCGGCCCTCCGACGGCACCGCGTCGTGCAGCACCAGTTTCGCGGCGTCGATCATCTCGGTGATCGAAGCGACGCGGATCGCGCCGTACTGGTCGAAACAGGCCTGATAGACGCGGTCCTCACCGGCGATCGCACCGGTGTGCGACGCTGCCGCGGCAGCGCCGACCGAAGAGCGGCCTGCCTTGATCAGGAACACCGGCTTGCCGGCCCGCGCCGCATCGCGCAGTGCGTCGCGGAATGCCGGGCCATCCTTGATGTCCTCAACGTACGCGCCGATCACCTTGGTCATGGGATCGTCGACCAGCATACCCAGGCTGCCGGCGATATCGACGTCGCACTCGTTGCCGGTCGTGATCCATCGGCTGACGCCAAGCCCAGCCTGCAACACAAGATCGAGGAAATAAGCGCCGAGCGCACCGCTCTGGCTGGCGAAGCCGAAACCGCCGTAACGTAGTTCATTATCTTCCATCGCCGTCGTGAAAGACGCGATCAATCCGGTTTCGCCATTGATGACGCCGAGACAGTTGGGACCGACCACGGCGATATCGTGCTCGCTGGCCAACGCGGTCAGCCGCGCCTGCAACCGTGCACCCTCGGCATCATGTTCGGCGAAACCCGAGCTTAGCACCACGAACGACCGTACGCCGGCGGCAACCCCCTCCGCGATCACGCCTTCGACGGCAGCAGCCGCCGTACCAATGATCGCGAGGTCAACCGGACGGTCAAGCGCGGCGAGTGACGGATAGGCTTTCAGGCCTTGCACCTCGTTACGACTGGGATTGATCGGCACGATCTCACCCGTGAAGCCGCGTTTCAGCATATAGGCGATAGGACGGCCTGTAAGTTTGGCCGGATCGTTCGAGGCCCCGACAACCGC
>JBOHIT010000008.1:0-4073 GCA_050726155.1 Bradyrhizobium sp. | reverse complement strand
GGTAGAGCCCTTGGCTGTTCAGCCGAAGTTGCGTAGCAACGAAGGCGGATTGGCAGCGAAAGTCTCCCCCATGACCACCCCCACTGGCCACGAACAAAACGCCGACCAGATCGCCTATTGGAACGGTCCGGCCGGGCAGCGCTGGGCCGACCGCCAGCAGGCACAGGACGTCCTGCTTGGACCCGTCGCCGATCTTGTGGTCGATCGCGCGAAGCCAAAGCCGGGCGAGCGGGTCATCGATATCGGTTGCGGCAGCGGCGTCACGACGATCGGCTTCGCGCAGAAGGTCGCACCATCAGGTCACGCATTGGGCGTCGACATATCAGGCCCGATGCTGGCACGGGCGCGGGCGTCTGCGCCGAAAGATTTACCGGTTGATTTCGTTCAGGCCGACGCCACCGTCTATCCCTTCGATCCCGCCAGTTTTGACCTGTTGGTCTCGCGGTTCGGCGTGATGTTCTTTGCCGATCCGGTGGTGTCGTTTGCGAATATGCGGAAAGCATTGCGGCCCTCGGGCCGGCTGGCGTTCGCCTGTTGGCGCGAACCGCGCGAAAATCCCTGGATGATGGCGCCGCTGATGGCGGTCTACAAACACGTGCCGAAATTGCCGCCGCAGGGGCCGGAAGATCCGGGCCCGTTCGCGTTCGCCTCCGAAGAGCGCGTGCAGCGGATTCTCGGCGGCGCCGGCTTTACGGACATCGCGATGGAAACATGCCCGCTGTCGATGGATATCGCGATCGGGCGCGGCCTCGATGCGGCCGTGCAAGGCGCGCTTGAAATCGGTCCCACGCATCGGGCGCTGGAAGGCCAACCGGCCGAACTCCGCGCTGCTGCCATCAACTCGCTGCGTGAAGCGCTGGCGCCGCTCGCCAAGGGCGACACGGTGGTGCTTCCCGGTTCGGTCTGGATCGTGACCGCATCGGCTTCGTAAGAGCGCTGAACCCTTGGAGGCGCCTCACAGCAGCTTCTCCTGCACGGCCTGAAAGACGGTTCTCACGATCGGCTGAAAGCCGAGACGGCGGGCAAGCGAGCCATCCATGTGGAGGTACCAAGGGTTCGCGAGCGGTCCGGACGATGGTTCCATCGCTTCGCCGACCAGTTCGACGAGTTCATAGATCGAGGTCGGCGCATCATCGGTGATATTAACAACGCGCCCGTCCATTGCCCCGGTCAGGGCGAGGTTCACGGAAGTGGCAATGTCGCGATGGTGGATCATACTCATCTTTTGAGCCGGATGCCATTTGGCGTTGATCGCCGCCTTGGGCAGCATCTCCAGATGGCCATCCTTGTCGCCATAGACGAAGGCGAACCGCTGGATCGACCAGTTCAACCCGCTTGTTCGCAGCTCGTTCTCGGCCGCGATCTTGCTGGCCGGGTACGCCGGTGTTGGATCGGTAGCATCATCCTCACGGCCCGGGTGCGGGTTATCGGCGTTATAGACATTGGACGTACTCGACATGATGAAACGCGCTCCGGCGGCATGAGCCTTCGTCGCGGCAATGAGGTTACGCGTACCTTCGAGGTTGCTTTTCCAGATCAGGTCCGTGTCGGGCGTGCGAAAAACTGCGGCGAGATGGATGATTGCCGAGACATCCCGCACGGCCCGCACGAGCGATGCAGGGTCAAAGAGGTCTCCCTCCACGGCCGTCACCCCGGAAGGAACGTCTTTGCCGCTGCGCACGAGCGCGCGACAATCCATGCCTGCCTCCACGAGGCGCGGCAGAAGCCGCGCTCCTACAAGACCGCTCGCACCGGTCACGAGAATTGTCATGTTTCAGTTTCCTTCCGTGAAAAATTATCGAGCCGCTCGGTCGCGGTCCGGAGCACGCTAATGGCGGTGGCAATAGCGGTGGCGTCGATGCCGTCGAACGCCACCTTGTGAATGAAGGCCAGATCAGGCAGTTCGTCCCACAGCTTCTTGCCGGAAGCGGTCAATTGCAGGAGCCGCTGACGCTGGTCCGTATGGTCGGGCACCTGGGCGACGAGGCCCTTGCGCACGAGCGTTGCGACAATCCCGCTCAGCGTCGCCCGTTCGATGGAGAGCGTGCGCACCAGGTCGCGCTGCATCGTCGGCCCGGCGTTCGTGAGTTGCCAAAGCACGTACCACTGTGTCGAACCGAGATCGTAGGGTCGCAGGGCCGAATCCATAAGCGCCCGCCCGGCGAAGAAGCAACGCTTCGCCCATGCGCCCACCGACTCGTGCGTGGGATGGTCCTGTTCGACCGTCATGAAATACCCATGGTCATTTTGTTAGCCACCATACGATAATGATAGGTACCGAACGAAATGTCAAATGGTCGTGCGAAGAAAGGCGAGCGGAGGCGCCCCGGTGAGGGCGCCTCCCTCCTTTGCATGGGGTTGTTTCGAGATTTTGTGTCCAGGCCGCTGCGAAGCGGCGCTGCTCGGCTTACGCCTTCTCTTCCCAGATCGTCGCCAGATGGACGATGGTCTGCACGGCCTTTTCCATGTCCTGGACGCTGACCCATTCCAGCCGCGAGTGGAACGCGTGTTCGCCGGCGAAGATGTTGGGGCAGGGTAGCCCCATGAACGACAGCCGCGAGCCGTCGGTGCCGCCACGGATCGAAGAGCGTACCGGCTTCAGCCCGGCGCGGCGGATCGCCTCGATCGCGTAGTCGACGATCTCGGGGTGGCGGTCGATCACCTGCTTCATGTTGCGGTACTGGTGCTTGACTTCCATCCGCCAGGTCGAGCGCGGGTAGTCCTTCATCACGTCCTTGACGATGCCTTCCAGCAACGTCTCTTTTTGCTTCAGGCCGTCGTCGGTGAAGTCGCGCACAATGAAGCTGACGGTGGCTTTCTCAAGTGCGCCGGAGATGCCGATCGGATGCAAGAAGCCTTGCTTGCCTTCGGTGGTTTCCGGCGAACAGGTTTCTTTCGGCAGGCGATCGACGATGGCGGCTGCGATCTTGATCGCGTGCTCCATTTTGCCCTTGGCAAAACCGGGATGGGTGCTGACGCCCTCGATGGTGATGGTGGCGCCGTCGGCGGAAAACGTTTCGTCCTCGATATTCCCGGCGGTCTCGCCGTCCATCGTATAGGCGAAATCGGCGCCGAGCTTCTTCAGGTCGACCTTGTCGACGCCGCGGCCGATCTCTTCATCGGGAGTGAACAGGATCTTGATGGCGCCATGCTTGATCTGCGGGTGGTTAATCAGGAATTGCGCGGCATCCATGATCTCGGCGAGACCGGCCTTGTTGTCCGCGCCCAACAACGTGGTGCCGTCAGTGGTGACGATGTCGTTGCCGATCTGGTCGGCCAGATCAGGATGATCGGTGAAACGAATTACTTGGGAGGAATCCGCCGGCAGCACGATATCGCCGCCGCGGTAATTGCGCACGATCTGCGGCTTGACGTCCTTGCCGGAGCAATCCGGCGAGGTGTCCATATGCGAGCAGAAGCAGATCACCGGCACCTTCTTGTCGGTGTTGGCCGGGATCGTGGCGTAGACATAGCCGTGTTCGTCGAGATGGGCGTCGGTGAGGCCTATCGCCAGCAATTCAGCAGCGAGTACCCGGCCCAGGTCTTTTTGCTTCTCGGTCGAAGGGCAGGTTGGGGAGGCCGGATCCGACTGGGTGTCGATCACGACATAACGCAGGAAGCGTTCAGCGACCGTGTGGGTGAATCGAAGTGACGAAGCCATGACAACCGCAACTGCATGAGAAACGAGCGCGCTCTATAACAGAAAAGCGCCATCCCGGGCCCCCGGAATGGCGCTTGAGCCGATCGGAAACGCGTCGGTTAGACGGCTTCCTTGAGTTCCTTGGCCGCGCGGAAGGCGACCTTCTTGCTGGCTTTGATCTGGATCGCTTCGCCGGTGGCGGGGTTGCGGCCCATGCGGGCGGCGCGCTTGCGAACCTGGAGGATGCCGAGGCCGACGATGCGGATGCGCTCGCCCTTCTTCAGGTGCTTGGTGATCATGGTGACCATGTCGCTCAGAATGGACTCAGCCTGCTTCTTGGACAATTCCTGATCTTCGGCGATTGCCGCCGCCAGATGCTTCAGCGTGATCGTAGCTGGAGTCGCTGCTTTCTTCGCCATGTTTGGCCCTCCTC
>JBOHIT010000007.1:0-6455 GCA_050726155.1 Bradyrhizobium sp. | reverse complement strand
CGCTTCGAGGTCGGGCTGTCGTTCGGCGGCATCCCGGAGCGGCTGGTGATCCCGTTTGCCGCGATCAAGAGCTTCCTCGATCCATCGGTGGAGTTCGGGATGCAATTCGAGCCATCCGATGCCGCGGCCGGAACACCGTCGGCCAAGCTGCCCGCCGTTGCCGCGCCCGCCGCCCTGCCCGTTCCGTCCCTGGCTGGCGCCGAAAGCAAGGACGAGCGCAAGGATGAGCCGGCCAAGCCGGGCGAAGGCGCCGAAGTGGTGCGGCTGGATCGTTTCCGCAAGAAATAATTGGAAACAATCCACGCGCGGGAAAATCCGTGACGCTGTAGAATGGACGTTCCGCATCCACGCGTAACGGAAATCATTCATGGCTCGATCAGCAACATCCTCGCGATCCAAATCCACCCGCAGCGAGACCGACAGTTTCGGCCCCATCGACGTCGCCGCCGATCGCTATTGGGGCGCGCAGACCGAACGCTCGCGGCAGAATTTCCGCATCGGCCATGACCGCATGCCGATTGCGCTCGTTCATGCGCTCGGCATCGTCAAACTCGCCGCCGCCCAAACCAACCGCGATCTCGGCCTGCTCGACGCCCGCCGCACCACCGCCATCACCCGCGCCGCGCGCGAGGTGATCGATGGCAAGCTCGACGATCATTTCCCGCTGGTGGTCTGGCAGACCGGTTCCGGCACCCAGACCAACATGAATCTCAATGAAGTGATCGGCAACCGCGCCAACCAGATCCTCGGCGGCGAGCTCGGCGCCAAGAAGCCGGTGCATCCCAACGATCACGTCAACATGAGCCAGTCGTCGAATGATTCATTCCCGACCGCGATGCATATCGCCGCAGCAGGCGGCATCATCGCCGACCTGATCCCGGCGCTGAGCGAACTGCATCGCGAATTGCGCAAAAAAGAAAAGGCGTTCGCCAGGATCGTCAAGATCGGCCGCACCCATACCCAGGATGCGACGCCGCTGACGCTGGGTCAGGAATTCTCCGGCTACGCGGCGCAGGTCGAAAGCGGCATCGCGCGGCTGCGCGTGGCGGTGAAGGACCTATTCCCGCTGGCGCAGGGCGGCACCGCAGTTGGCACCGGCCTCAACTCGAAACCGAAATTCGCGGGGACGTTTGCACGGCACGTCGCCAAAATCACCAAGCTGCCGTTCACCAGTGCCGCCAACAAATTCGAGGCGCTGGCTTCCAACGACGCCTATGTGCTGGTGCATGGCGCGATCAATTCGGTGGCGACTGGCCTGTTCAAGATCGCCAACGATATTCGCTTTCTGGGTTCGGGCCCGCGCTCCGGCCTCGGTGAATTGATCCTGCCGGAAAACGAACCGGGCTCGTCGATTATGCCGGGCAAGGTCAACCCGACCCAATGCGAGGCGCTGACCATGGTTTGCTGTCAGGTGTTCGGCAACCAGACCGCGGTCACCGTGGCCGGCAGCCAAGGTCACTTTGAATTGAACGTCTATAAGCCGGTGCTGGCATATTGTATGATGAATTCCATCCAATTGCTATCGGACGTGGTTCGCTCCTTCACCGAGCATTGCGTGTTGGGAATACGCGCCGACGAAAAGCGCATCCGCGATTTGATGGAACGCTCACTAATGCTGGTGACGGCACTCGCGCCTAAAATCGGTTACGACAACGCCGCCAAGGTCGCAAAAACGGCGCATGCGCGCGGCACCACATTGAAAGAAGAGGCTGTGCGGCTTGGGTTTGTTGCACCGGATGAGTTCGATCGCCTGGTGCAGCCCGACAAAATGACACACCCGGGCTAACTGTCGCACAGGACCCGGGAAACTACGGGAGCGTGATATAATTATAGATCATAACTCCTAAAGAATGAGGTCGTTCATCTATCGCCGTTGCGCTGACGCATGGTAGGAGCAGAAATTATTCGTTTTTCGCAGAGCGAAATTTATTTTTTGATGCTATCAGTGGGCGCTACACGGGGATTCTGATGACCATCGAGTTTGCTTGCGCGCAGCAGCGCGACCACGCTTGCCTACGTAATGGATTTTCACGCTCTCAAGTCGTCGGATGATGGAGACGAGCATGGGAGACGTGGTCAACCTGAAACGATTCAAGAAGCGCAACGAGCGCGAAGCGTCGGCCAAGCAGGCCGATGCCAACCGTGCGCGGTTCGGCCGCACCAAATCCGAACGTGCGCTCGATGAGCGGCACAAGGATCGCGCCGGGAACTTGCTGGATCAACATCGTATCGACGGCGGAGACGCATCATGAAGTCGCCGGTCGTCAAGCGTTCGATCGTGGTCGCCGGCCACAAGACCAGTGTCAGCCTCGAAGAGGCGTTCTGGAACGGCATGAAGGAAATCTCGGGCCTGCGGAACATGACGCTGTCCGAACTGGTCGGCGAGATCGACAGCAATCGCCAGCAGGGCAACCTGTCCTCGGCGATACGTCTGTTCGTGCTGGACTATTTCCGCACCCGCGCGATGCCGGCGGCAGCGGCCCCCGACACGCGGCCGCAGGCCTAGACAAAAGCGCAGCGTCGCTTATTCAATCGATGGCCTGCAATCGGCGATACGAAAACACGCCGGTTGATTTCAAGGCAATTCGTTCCGAGAAACCATCCTGGCGAATACTGGAGAGAGAAATGGACATCGCAATGCTGACCGCGCCGCGATCCCTGTCCATTTCGAAAGCTCTCCATGCCCGCGTTTCTCATTCTGGATTCGATTTCCCTCAATACGCCTGACGGCCGTCCGCTGTTCGATGGACTGACGCTTGCGCTCGGGCGCGAGCGTACCGGGCTTGTCGGCCGCAACGGCTCCGGCAAATCCACGCTGCTGCGCCTGATGGCCGGCCGGAGCGAACCGCCAAGCGGATCCGTGCAACGCATCGGCTCGATCGGCATGCTCGCGCAATTGGCGGATGACCGGCTGACGGTCGCGCAGGCGCTCGGTGTGGCCGGCGACCTCGCCCGCCTGCGCCGGCTCGAACATGGCGACGGCTCGCTCGACGACGCCGCGGAAGCCGACTGGACGCTGGAAGCGAGATTGCATACCGCGCTGGTCGAGACCGGCCTGCCCGCAATGCCGCTCGATCGACACATCGCCTCGCTGAGCGGCGGCGAACGAACGCGCGTCGCGTTGGCGCGCCTGTTGATCGAGGCGCCGGACCTGCTGCTGCTCGACGAGCCCACCAACAATCTCGACGCCGACGGACGGCAGGCGGTAGCGCAACTGCTCGAACGCTGGCAGGGCGGCGCGCTGGTCGCCAGCCACGACCGCGCGCTGCTGGAGCGCGTCGACCGTATCGTCGAACTGACGCCGGTCGGCATTACCGTGTTCGGCGGCGCGTGGTCCGCCTTTGCCGAACAGCGCGACGCCGCCCGCGCCCGCGCGGGCGCCGAGCTCGAGCGCGCCTCGGACGCGCTGCGCAACACCGAACGCTCGCTTCAGAAGGCGCGCGAGAAAAAAGCTCGACGCGACAGCACCGGCCGCGCCTATGCGGGTTCGGGCAGCCAGGCGTCAATATTGCTGGATGCCCAGAAGCAGCGCGCCGAAGCGAGTGGCGCCCGTGAAAGCCATCTAGCCGATCGCCTGATCGGCGATCGCACCGACGCGCTTGAAGAGGCCCGCGCCAAAGTAGAAATCCTGACGCCGCTTGCGATCGACCTGCCCGCGACGAATCTGTCCGGCGACCGTGAACTGATCGCATTTGCCGATGTGACGATGTCCTTTGGGGATCGCCGTCTGTTCGGCCCGCTGTCATTCGATGTGCGCGGCCCGGAGCGGATCGCGATCCGCGGCGCCAACGGCTCCGGCAAGACCACGCTGTTCTGTTTGATCACGGGCGAACTGAACGCCGTGAGCGGAGATGTCCGCCGCCTGACCGACCGTATCGCGGTGCTCGACCAGCATGTCGGCCTGCTCGATCCGGCTCAATCCATCCTCGACAATCTGCGCCGCCTCAATCCGGAGCTGACCGGCAACCAGGCGCGCGCCGCCCTCGCCCGCTTTGCCTTTCGCAACCGCGCCGCGCTGCAAATCGCCGGCACGTTGTCCGGCGGGGAGCGGCTGCGCGCCGGCATGGCCTGCGTGTTCGCACGTCCGCAGCCGCCGTTCCTGTTGCTGCTGGATGAACCGACCAATCACCTCGATCTCGCATCGATCGAGGAACTGGAGCACGCGCTACGCGGATTTGACGGCGCGCTGATCGTGATCAGCCACGACCAGGCATTTCTGCGGACGATCGGGATCCAGCGCGAGATCGCGCTTTAGATTCTTGTTTTGACGCGTTTTCTGCCGCAGATAAGTCTACGCAATCTGCGCAAACCAGATTGCTGCGCGAACCGGGATCCACTTCGCTTGAAAACGCACTATTAATTATTCTGAAGCGCTGGCCGCGGCGGCGGCGGATTGGCGACCTGCGGCGTCAACGACAGCGGCGGTTTCGGCCTCGGCTTTGCGACCGGAGCAGGACCGGGCGCGGGCCTGACTTCGATCGGCGGCGGCAGCGGCGCAACCTGCTGGTTCGCCACCGGCGCCGGCGGATTTGGCGCAGGCGCGGGCGCTGTCGCCGCCGGCGGTGGCGCTGGTGCCGGGCGCGGTGTGACGGCCTTTGGTTTTGGCGGCGAAGCCCGGCGCGGATCGCGGCCGGGGATCGGCACTTGTGTCAGCGGCTCGCCTGGCGCGGCCACCTCCGGCGCCAGCGGCTGCGCATCCACCGGCGGCGGCAGCGAGATCGGCGCCAGTGCCGGCGGCGGCGGTTCACCACGCTCGATCGCATCCAGCCTTCTTGTTTCGTGATCGATCGTCCGCACCGCCAGCCAGGACGAGAGCCCCGTCACATCAACGCTGCGATTGAGCGCGTCGGGCGTACCCACCGCGAACAATTGAATTTCGGGACGGCCGGTCGCCGGTCCCACCATCGTCAACGCCAGTGCGGCGCGGATGTCGGCCTGATCGGCGGGAATATCATATCCGCCGGAGACGGTCGCGCGCACACCATTGGCGTCGAGCGTGGTGGCGCCGACGCGCAGCCGGCCATCCCTGATGTTGAACGGAATCTGCGCCGAGCCCACCGTGAGCGCGCCGGCCAGCAGTGCCGGTTCGACGATCTGCCTCAACCGTGCATCGTCCTTGGCCTGACCGCCATCGCTGGCGCGCACCGCGGCTTCGAAGGCGCGCGGATCGAGCCCGGCGATTCTCGCCGATTCCAGCGTCACGGTGCCGCTGCCGGACAGCGCGCCTGTCAGCGCCGAGGCGCTGCGGCCCACGCTCGCCAGCGTCACCTGCATCGACGCGCGGCCTGACGGCATCGCGAGATTGCGATAGCGCAGCGCGGAGCCGTCGACGCCGCTGAGCTGAATGCTAGCATTCAACGCTATTCCATTGGCGCCTGGCCTGGCATCGATGGTGGCGGTGGCGTCGCCGCCGCCGATCTTGCCTTTGATCGCATCGAATGTCAGCGACTGGCCGTCGCTCTTGACGACGCCGCTCACCGGCTGCAATTCGCTGCCGCCCGGCAGCGCACCGCGCAATGCCTGGAACGCAACCTTGCCGCGCCAGCCCTTGACCAGCCCCGCGGTCAACGGCTCGGACGCATCGTGTCCCGCGGCGCCCATCGCCAGCGCAAAGGCCGGCGCCAGCGCGAGCTGGTCGAGGCCGATTTCGCCCTCGATATTTTTTTCCTCGCCAAGCGTCACCGCGAAGTGGCCGCGCAACCGCGAACCGGCGATGGTGCTGTCGAGATCGTCGAACGCAAGCTTGTTGCCGGCGAGCGACACCCGCGAGGACAGCCCGACATTCTGCGCCAGCGTGTCCGATGGCTTGAGATCGAGCAGCGGGCCGAAATCGGCGCTGCGAATTTTCAAGGAAACGCCGGCCTTGGGCTCCTGCGCCCATGGCTCCGCCGTGCCGTCCACGTCGCCGTCGAGTCCCTTTCCCGAAATCTTCGCCTTTAACCGGAGCGATGAACCCCACGCCCCCGTCGCCGAACCTTCGAATTGTGCCGGGCCGTCGCCGGCGGCAATCGTGCGATCGAGCCCGAGCAACGCCAGCAAGGAACGGCCCTGTTCCGACGACAGCTTCGACTCGATACCGAGTTCGCTGCGCCCCAGCGCCTGCAGATCGATACTCTGCATCGCCGCCAGCGGTGGCTTCGCGGTGATCGTGGTGATGCCCTTGAGCTGCGGCGCATCGACATCGATCACGGCGCGCGCGTTGCCCCGATCGGCTTGACCGCTGCTCTTGTTGATCTCGAACGCGAGATTGACGCGGGCGGGCCCTCGGCTCGTACCCATCGCGTTGAGCCTCGCCGCCAGCGACGGCGCAAACGGCGTTACCAGCGCGGTGATCTGGCCGAACGACGCCGCCGTCGAATGCAGTTCCAGCTTCCCGACGGATGCGACGCGGTCGAAGCGGCCGATGCCTTCCAGCGCGACCGTATCGGGTTGACCGAGATTCAACTGGTCGAGCG
>JBOHIT010000006.1:0-13288 GCA_050726155.1 Bradyrhizobium sp. | reverse complement strand
ACGTTGGACACCGCGAATGCGAAGGCTGCCCCGACCACAAGCAGCAGCGGAAGCGCGTTTGCCGACTGGCCGGGCTCCGCTGCCAACACGACCACGCCGACGAATGCCAATACCACTCCAGCGGACGTGGTGAGAGACGGCCTCTCCGCGAGCAGCGGCCAGGCTAACAGGACGGTGAAGGGCGTGGCGAGTTGATATGCGACGGCCGACATGCTTCCCGAGCCGAGCCCAAGGCCGACATAGAAGAGCCCGAAGTTCAGGCCGCCGAGGAAAAGCGATATAGCTGCAATAGGGCCGAACTGTTGACGCGCAGGCCGTTTGACGAACGGAACGAGCAGCAGCGCGATAGCGAGGAAGCGCAGCGCGAGGAAGAACAGCGGCGGAAACTCCGTGACACCCACCTTGATGGCCACGAACTGGTAGCCCCAGAGCAAAGGAACCGCCACCGCGCAGACGATCTGGATCGCGGACATGGCATCCTTCCCTTCAAGACCGATCGGTCTAGATATCGACGCGCCAACACCGGAGATTTCCATGGGTTCTCTACCTGATGAAGCGGTCGAGAAGAGCGTCGGCGGTGGCTTGCGACGTGATCCGCGTCGGCGCCGTTTTGCCGACCACGCGCAGCCCCTCAACGAAACAGACGAGTATTCGGGCGGCACTTGCAGGCTCAACGCCATCGGCCAGCTTGCCCGCCGCCTTCGCACGGGAAAGGGCATCGGCCACCCTCGCCTCCATGGCTTTGAAAAAGCCCGCGACGCGGCGGCCAACCTCAGCATCCTGGCCGGCCAGTTCCATGGCCGTGGCCACCAGCAGGCATCCGCGCCGGCCATTGGCGCCGGTGGTGCGGGCAACGTAGCCGGCCAGATAAGCCCGCAGGCCGCCGACCGGCTCCCTGCGGGGGTCAAGTTCGCCATCCATCCGTGTCACGGCATCGGCAATGTAGCGATCCAGCGCCCGCAGGAACAGCGAGTGCTTGTCACCGAAAGCGGCGTAAAGGCTGCCACGCGAGAGTTTTGTTGCGCGAAGCAGGTCCGGCAGCGCCGTGGCGTGATAGCCGCGCGACCAGAACACCCCCATCGCGCGTTCGACCGCGGCATCCACGTCAAAGCTTCGGGGACGGCCACGGGGCAACTGTACGGGGGTTTGCTGGCGCATGATCTATATATAGACCAATTGGTCTATATATCAAGTGACCGTTTCGGGTCAAAAGCTCACCTGGATGGTACGTCCGCTTCTGCGCACAGCGGGCTGTCGACCAGGCACCAAACCTCGGAAGTTGCACCAGGTCGGACAGGATTTCTTTGCGGACCGCGATGGTCCTCGTCCCGCCGTCAGCTATGATCGAGGTCCAACCCGTCAGGAACAGCCGCATGAAACCGGACCTGCAGACGATCGAGACCAATGGCATCCGCCTCCGCGTGGCGCTGGCTGGACAAGGCCCGCTTGTCGTTTTGCTCCATGGCTTTCCCGAGAGCTGGTATTCGTGGCGCCACCAGATCCCGGCGCTGGCGGAGGCCGGCTATCGCGTTGCTGCGCCTGACATGCGCGGCTATGGCGGCAGCGACAAGCCGCACGCCATCGAGGCCTATTCGATCAAAGACATGTGCGCCGACATCGGCGGCCTGATCACGGCGCTGGGCGCGGAACGCGCCGTCGTCGTCGGCCACGACTGGGGCGCGGCAATTGCCTACCGCACGGCTTTGTTTCATCCGGAGCGCGTGCGCGCCGTGGCGGGGCTCGGCGTGCCATATCTCGCCCGTGGGCCGAGGCCGAGCATCCAGCTGTTTCGCGATATCTACAAGGATCGCTTCTTCTACCAGCTCTATTTTCAGGAGCCGGGTGTGGCCGAGGCCGAACTGGAGGCCGACGTCCGGACCAGCCTGCGCAAGTTCTACTACTGGGCTTCGGGCGACAGGCAAAAAGCCAACGCCGCCCCGACCGACCAAACGCCCGGGCCGGGCCTTCTCCATCGCTTCCCCGACCCAAATCCGTTTCCGGCCTGGCTGACCGAGGCCGACCTCGATTACTTCGCCAGCCAGTTTCGCAACAGCGGATTCCGTGGCCCGCTCAACCGCTATCGCAACTCCGAGCGCGATTTCGAACAGCTTGCCGCGTTTGACGGCAAGCCGTTTACGCACCCGACCGCCTTTCTGGCCGGCAGCCTCGAACCGGTCCTCCGCATGGTACCCGGCATGGATATGGTCGAATTGATGCGCAAGCAGTGCA
Source organism: Bradyrhizobium sp. (assembly GCA_050726155.1). Lineage (GTDB taxonomy): Bacteria > Pseudomonadota > Alphaproteobacteria > Rhizobiales > Xanthobacteraceae > Bradyrhizobium. Next base: position 11,059 of record JBOHIT010000006.1, on the reverse strand, counting down.
GCGATCTTCGCTACGTCCGCGTGATGGAGGATGCCGGCCACTGGCTTCAGCAGGAACGGCCGGCCGAGGTCAACGCGGCGCTGCTCGCGTTTCTGCGCAGCCTTGCCGCAAACTAACGAGCAGAGACGTCCGCGCCTGCTACCTTGCTTCGCACCGGGACTTGCGCTCTTCCTCTTCGCGCTTTTCGCGCTCCAGCTTCGCCTGCAGTTCCGGCGTTAGTATCAGCTCGCGCATTTTCGGCTCCGTTGCGGGTCCATCATAGGCGTCGGCGAAACCGGCCAGCGGTACAGTCAGGCGGATCGGCGCATTGGCTTTGTCGAACGCCTCGAGAACAACCGTTTGCCCTTGCTTGAGCTGATCAACCAATTCCGCTCCAGCCTCGTAATCGGCCATGCAGCCCGACGGAAAGCAGCGCCCAAAGGGCCGCTCGACGGCCCCGCCTTGATCGATTATGATACGAACGCCACGGCTCAGGTTCACCCGGTTCGGCAGGGTCACGCGCAGCGTCTTTTTCGTATCTCCGTCTCGCTCCATGAACACGACCGCAACACCAACGGGACAATCTGCGTTGGAGCGGCCGTCCGTGCCGATGAAACAGGTGTCGTTCAGGCAGAACTTGATCCAGGGAGCGTAAACGAGTGCCGGCGCATCTTCGGCGACGGCCGGCGTGGCAAGGAGACCAGCAAACGCCATTGCCGCGAAACCACGTAACACCATGCAACACCTCCCCAAAAGACAGGCGCTCAAGCATGCCGCAGACTTTGTCCGCATTAGGGAGTTGGAGAGGTTTTGTGGCCCGTCAACCTCGGCGTGTTCACGGCAAAAGCCACTTCACATATTTGCCCTAACCTGTCGGCAACGAGCGCCGCGGCTACTTCTCCGCGGCGGCGCGTAAAATCGGCAGCAGCCGCGCGGCTTCGCTCTTGACCAGATCCGCGAGCGCCTTTGGTCCGCGGCGCGCTGGCTCGACGCTGTCGGCGCCGAGATCGGCCAGCCGCTTCTGCACCGCCTCCTCGTTGAGCCCTTTGTTGAGCGCGTCGGCAAGCTTCACGACCACGGCCTGTGGCGTGCCTGTCGGCACAAACACCGCGTAAAACGGCGCGATGTCGAATTCCGGCAGGCCCTGTTCGTGGGACGTCGGCACATCGGGCAGCAAGGGGCTCCGTTTTTTGGCTGCGACCGCCAGCGCCTTGACGTTGCCGGCCTGCACCTGGCTCAGCGTGCCGAGCACCGGATCGCATTCATAGTCGACCTGACCTCCCAGCATGGCGTTCAACACCGGAGCAGTGCCGGTGAACGGAATCATCGTCGGCTTGATGCCGATCGCCGCGTGAAGCAGCAGACAGCCGATATAGGATACCGAGCCGAGCCCGGCATGTCCGACATTGAGCTTGTCCGGATTGGCTTTCGCGTAAGCGACAAATTCCTTGAGATTGTTGGCGGGAAAATCCTTGCGGACGACCAGCAGTTCCGGATATTCGGCCGTCAGTCCGATCGGCGCGAAGTCGGTCTGCGGATCGTAGCCGAGACTGGGATAGAACGCCGGCGCCAGCGCATTGGTGCCGAGATGACCGGACAGGATGGTGTATCCGTCCGCCGTCGCCTTGGCGGCACGAAGCGCGCCCGTGGTGCCGCCGGCACCCACGACATTCTCGACCACGAATTTCTGACCCAGGTAGCGGCTGAAGATGTCGGCGACGATCCTGCCGGTGATATCGGCGGGCCCGCCGGCGGCAAAGGGAACGATGACCGTGACCGTTCTGGCGGGATAATCCTGAGCCCGTGCCTCACCTGTTCCGGCAACCGCCAGCATCGCGACGACCGCTGCCGCCAAAAGCCTGGCCATCCCTCGCCCCCCGAATTCGTTTTTTCTTGTCTGGCCTAGACTACAGGCTAGCCGGCGCGGAGCAAGGTGCCGGCCCGTCGCCGGGCTCTCTTGCTCCAAATCGCAACCATGACTTGCCGAGCGGACCCCTTCTAACTAGTCTGCACCAGCAGGGGGACAGGCAGACTCCCCGTCAGACGGGTTTCGTCCAAGCTCTGCGCAACGCTCGACTTGTCGAGGAGATTGCGCATGGACGAACGAGAGTCGAAGACACCCCAACGCAAACCCCCTGGACCCGGCGCTCATCCAGCACCGGTCGCTGTCGATGGTCCCGTCGCTGCGACCAGCACCGATCAAACCGATGCGCCCGCCAATCCATACGGGGAGCGGTCGCACGTCGTCTACAGCGATGACGAGGCGGAGGTGATGAAGGGCTTTGCCATTGCGCTCCGCGCGATGGGGCTTGGATGAAGCCAAGGATTTCAGCAACGGGGATTCCGCGGCTTCCCCGCCAGATGGCGTTTCCATCCACGTGCGCGCATCACCCGCTCGGCGGAGGCGACCCATGGACGGACTAGTTCTCACTCTCTTTGTCGTTGCGGCGTTTGCCGGCGGTTTCGTCAGCGGCCTTTCCGGCTTCGCGATGGGTCTGGTGGTGTCGGGGGTGTGGCTGCACATCATTACGCCGACGCAGACCGCCGCGCTGATCGCGGGTTACGGTCTGCTCACACAGGGCTACGGCATGCTGAAACTGCGTCAGGCGTTGAACTGGCGCAGCATTTTGCCGCTGGTACTCGGCACGACGATCGGCATTCCGATCGGCGTGATCCTGCTGAACCACATCAACCCGACCTATCTGCGGTTCGGTGTTGGCGTGCTGCTCGTGCTCTACACGATTTACGGCCTGGCGAAGCCCGCACTCGGGCCGATCAAAATTGGCGTCGTACCCGACATCGGCATCGGCATCGTCAACGGCCTCGTCGGCGGACTGACCGGACTGGGCGGCGTCGTTTCGACCATCTCCTGCCAGTGGCGCGGCTGGACGCGGGATGTACAACGCGCGGTGTTCCAGCCGGTGCTGTTCGCGGCCTTCGTGGTCATCTCGATGTCGATGGCGATCACCGGCGCCTTCACGCCGAAAACCCTCAAACTGTATGCGGTGGGCTTCCCGTTCATGCTCGCCGGTCTGTGGAGCGGCTTCAAGCTCTACGGGACGATCGACGACGAGACGTTCCGCAAGGTGGTGCTGGTGCTGCTTATGATCGCCGGCCTGTCGCTGATCGTGACGGCACTGATGGTGCGCGGTCCGTAATCCGGCGACATTGTTCGCTTCGGTGCCGGCTCAGCGCTCCGAGCGCATATACGGGCTGTGCTCGGATACCAGCTTCAACTCCGGCGCCACGTCCATCTTCTGGGTCAGACGGGTACGCTTGGCGCTTTCCGGATTGCCGACAAACACCCACATGATCATGCCGATCGCGAGCGTCGCGCCACTTATCACCCCGATGTCTCGCTTCATTGCGATCTCCCGCTTCGTTTGGGGTACGCACAGATCAAGCCAGTTGGTCGTGGTCGAAGTATGGCCAAGGCAGATGACGGCGTGCTGCTGCGGTGAATTGATTGCTGAGCGCGGCCGTTCTCAGTTCCGGGGAGTGGCGGCGTCCGGAGACAATTTGCCGAGCATGGCCGCGAGTTCCGAGAGTTCCTCATCCACGCTGTTGATCGTCTTGTTTCGATCTTCCACGCCTGGTGCAGGTTCCTCGGCGATCGGCGGCTGAACGGGTGCGTCAACCGTCTCTGGCTTGGCCGGCTCGACCGCTGCGGTCACGGACAATGCTTCGGAAATTTCAGGTTTCGTCTCCGGCAAGAGCTTCGGTTGCCGGTCCGCCCGAGCGAGCGCGGCATTCGGCTCTACAACCGGTTGGGATGGCCTGACGTCAACCGCGGGCCACGCACCATCGGGTCTTGGAGCACCACGGGGGGAAACGCCCTTGCCTGCCCGTGCAATGATCCCGTCAACGATTCCGGGAAGGCGCGCCTTGTCAGTGTCAGCCAGATATTCTTTGGCCAATTCGTCGACATATTGTTGTCCGTAGTCGGCCAACACCGCGGCGACGCCGGCAAGATCCGCGTCGCTTTCAACAAGCCGTCGCCACGCCTGCCGGTCGTACAAACGCGGCGGCGGGCCGATCCTCGTCGGGGCTTCGCGATGGACCACCGGTTCCGGGACCGCCGGTGGCGCCGCCAAGGGCATGTCCACGCGCGCCCTCGTCTCGACAGCTGCGCTGCTTGCGCGCTTTCGTCTATTCTCCGCCACCAGCAGCGACAGCAGGCCGACGCCCATCAGCAAAAAGCCGATCGTGGCCCACACCAGCGTGGCGCAAAGCAGCACCCCGGCGATCAACGATATCCAGCCAGCGATACGCACAACTTGGCCTTCTCTGTGAACAAGTCCGAGCCGCATTCGATTGACAAACGCGGGCATCAATTCTCGACGCTTCCGGCACGGTGCGCAACCCGGGAATTGCAGATGGCGTCAGCACACCCGGCTTTGCTACGCGCCGGTGACGCGCCAGATCACGTCGCCGACATCGTCCGCTACCAAGAGCGAGCCGTCGGGACCGAGCGTGACGCCGACCGGCCTTCCATAGGACTCCTTCTCGTCGGGCGCGAGGAAGCCCGACAGAATATCCCGCGCCGGTCCGGACGGACGGCCGTTCACGAACGGCACGAACACGACCTTGTAGCCGCTTAGCGTGCTCCGGTTCCAGGAGCCGTGCTGCCCGATCGCCATACCGTCGGGAAAGCCGGGCAGCGTGCCTGCAGGCATCCAGCATAGTCCGAGCGACGCGGTGTGCCCGCCCAGCGCGTAGTCCGGCGTGATGGCTTTGGCGACTGCGGCCGGATCCTGCGGCACCCGGTCGTCCACCGTCTGCCCCCAATAGCAATAGGGCCAGCCGTAGAAGCCGCCGTCGCGCACCGAGGTCAGATAGTCCGGCGGCGTCTCGTCGCCGAGGCCGTCGCGCTCGTTGACGACCGTCCAGAGCACGCCGGTCTGCGGCTCCCACGCCATGCCCACGGCATTGCGCAGGCCGCCGGCAAAGATGCGGCTCGCGCCGCTGGCGAGATCGAGCTCGTAGATCGCCGCCCGGCCCTCCTCTACGTCCATGCCGTTATCGGCAATGTTGGTGAGTGAGCCGACGCCGGCATAGAGCTTCTTGCCGTCAAGGCTCGGCAGCAGGCTCCGCGTCCAGTGCCCGCCCGGTTTGAAGGTGACGAGCTTGCGCCCCGGTGCCGAAATGGTGTCCGCGCCCGCGACATAGGGGAACGCCACGACACCGTCGGTATTGCCGACATAGAAGGTGTCGCCCAACAACGCCATGCCGAACGGCTGGTTCAGTCCCTCCATGAAAATTCCGCGCTTCTCGGCGACGCCATCGCCATCGGCGTCGCGCAACAGCGTGATGCGGTTGGCGCTGACGCCCAGCGCGCGGGCCCGTCGCATCGTCGCCTGCATGGCGTAGCTGAACACACTCCGGATCGGGCCGGCGACCTGGTTGGACTCGGCAATCAGCACGTCGCCATTGGGCAGCACGTCAATCCAGCGCGGATGCTTCAGGTCGGTCGCAAAAGCGTTAACCTTGAGCCCGGGTGCTGCCGTCGGCTTCTGCCCCTCGTCCCAGCCCCTCGCCGACGGCATCTTCAGCGTCGGGATCGCGCCTTGCGGCTTTGCCTCCGGCACCACCGGCGCGTTGCCCCAGGCGGGCTGAGGTGCAGCACCCTGCAACTTGCGCCAAAACAGCGCCGCAGCGCCGATCAGCGCGACGAGGCGCGCGAAAATTGCCGAAAAGCTCATGTCATTCCCCTGTCGATCGCGCGTCGTTCGAAAACGCTATAGCCGACCTCTGTCCGCGTTGAAACCTCGCGCGCCGGATTTCGATTCTCGATTGCGTCGAAAAAGCAGATCGTGAAAGACCGACCGATGCTGTAAAGCCTTTGCGCTATCTGCGGAGGGTCACGCCCGGCGAGGAACCCGCGACATGATGAACGGGATTTATCGATGAGCGTCGGACTGATCGCCCTTCTCGACGATATCGCCGCGATCGCGAAAGTCGCGGCAGCGTCCCTTGACGATGTGGTCAGCCAGGCCGCCAAAGCGGGGGTAAAGGCGGCAGGCGTCGTCATCGACGATACCGCGGTCACGCCGGGTTACGTGATCGGATTCGCAGCCAAACGTGAGCTGCCGATCGTGGGCAAGATCGCGGCGGGATCGCTTCGCAACAAGCTCCTGATCCTGCTGCCCGTTGCCCTGGCGCTCAGTTACTTCCTGCCCTGGGCGATCACGCCGCTTCTGATGTTTGGCGGTGCTTACCTCTGCTACGAAGGCGTTGAAAAACTGTTCGAAGCCGTCATGCCACATCATGCGCACCAGCATGAGGCCGAACTTGGCACGGTGGCATTGCAGGCCCGGACGCTCGAGGATGAGAAGGTCGCGAGCGCCATCAAGACCGACTTCATCCTCTCGGCAGAGATCATGGCGATTACACTGGCGGCTCTGCCCGCCGGCAGCATCCTGATGCAGGCAATCGTCCTGGCGCTGGTCGGGATCGGGATCACTGTCGCGGTGTACGGCGTGGTGGCCCTGATCGTAAAGGCCGACGACGCCGGTGTGGCGCTTGCGCGAAACGACCGTACCTCAATCATTGGCAGCACCGGCCGCGCACTCGGGCACGCCCTTGTTCGGGGCATGCCCGTCTTCCTGGTACTTCTCAGCGCCGTCGGCACCGCCGCCATGATCTGGGTTGGCGGCGGCATCGTATTGCATGGCGTGGAAGTATACGGCCCGCCTTCAATCGGTCATGCCGTCCACGCCGCGACCGAGGCCGCAGCCCACGCACTGCCATCGGTCGCCGGTGCGCTCAGCTGGATCGTTGAGGCGGCCATATCAGGGGCCGTTGGGCTGGTTGTCGGCGCCGCCTCAATCCCGATCATCGGGTTTGCCGTTGCGCCCGCGTGGAAGCGATTGAAGGGGTTTCTGCCGGGCTGACGCGCAGCCTGAAATGGCGAAAAGGGGCCGATGGATGGCCCCTTTCCTACACAATTGCTGAGAACGATGGCGTTATGTCTAAAGTAACATAGCGCCCAAGTCAATATGGGCTTCTCAACCCTCGTCTGCGCACGGTTCCCGGTCTGCGCGAAATTCCCGCCGCAAAGTCATCTACTCTTAACTTTAAATCGCGTTCCGGTTGTATCTACAAATAACACATTTTTCGATTTTTTGGTCTTTCCAGACGCCCCGCGCGCTGCGCCGCAGACATCGTCAGCCGATTGAAGCAATCATTCCGCCTTGCTGGTCTCTTGCGATTTCGGCGGCGCCGCAACAGCGGGGCCGCCGCCCAACAGGCCTGCGAAGCTGCGTGAGCGCTTGGTGTCGATGCTGACATAGGCGGTCATGCCGGCGCGCAGTGGCGGTTCGCCGGACCGCTCCACCAGCCGCAGCCGCACCGGCAGGCGCTGCACCACCTTCACCCAATTGCCCGACGCGTTTTGCGCCGGCAGGATCGCGAACTCCGCGCCGGTCGCCGGACTGATGCTTTCCACCACCGCATCCCAGGTCACGTCGGGATGCATATCGAGCACGACTTTTGCCTTTTGTCCGACCGTCACATGTGTGAGGTCGGTCTCCTTGAAATTGGCCTCCAGCCATGGCCTGCGGTCGGTGACCAGCGCAAACAGCGGCGTCTGCGCTTTGACCTGCTCGCCGAGTTGCAGCTTGAAATTGACGACGACGCCAGCCTTGGGCGCCTTGATCTCGGTGTAGGTGAGGTCCAGCGCGGCGCGATCGCGCATCGCCAGTTTTTCGCGTACCGCGGCGAACGCATCGGTCGGCCGGTCGGGTTTGCCGCCCAGCGCGGCCTCGACGCGCGCGATGCGCTGGTGCAGCACCGCGACTTTATCCTCGCCTTCCTGCTCCTCGCTGTTGGTCTGCTCGACCCTTGCCGTCGAAGCGACGCCGCGGCCGGACAGTTCGCGCTGGCGCTTCGCCTGGGTCTGCAGATAGACCAGCTTGTTCTCCGCCTCTTTGGTTTCGGCGCGGATTTCGCTCAAGCTGGCCTTGAGCTGTTCGACGGCGGCGCGCGCGGAATCGATTTCGGCCTCGGCTTTGGCGAGCGACAATTCGTAAGGCGTCGGATCGAGGCGCAGCAGCACGTCGCCGGCGGCCACTGCGGAATGATCCTGGATCCGCAATTCGACGATGCGGCCCTGAACCTCGCTGGCGATCTGGGCGATATCGGCCTTGACGAACGCATTCTCGGTCGTGATGTGGCGGCCGCCCTGCAGCCAGAACGCAAGCGCGCCGACCAAGACCAGCACGGGTACGCCGACCAGCGCGATCTGCTTCTTTCGCTTGGTCATGGCGCGGCCCTGCCGTTGAGCCGGCTCGCGGCCACCGACGTTCGCCTTCGGGGGGCCGCCGCTAAAGCGGCCGGTGCCCCCTCGCCGTCATCCGCCGACACCAGGGTTTTCTTGATGCGCTGCAGCAATGACATCAACTGTTTGCGTTCAGGTCCGGCGAGGTCGACCAGCGCGGCATCGACCGTGTCTTCGGCGACACGCCAGATGCGCTTGTGCACCCGCTCGGCCTCCTTGGTTAGATATACGCGCTTGACGCGGCGATCGTCGGGCTGGGTACGACGTTCGACCCAGCCATTGGCCACCAGCCGGTCGATCATGCGGCCGGCGGTGGCCTTCTCGACCTCCATCATTTCGGCCAGTTCCGAATGCGACGCGCCGGGGCGTCGGTGCAGGCGGGTCAAAACCAGCCATTGCGCGCGGGTGATGCCGAGCCGGCGCACGCGGCGATCGAACTCGGTCCGCAACAGGCGGGCAACGTCCGAAATCACGACCCCAATATATTCGTCAGTATTTGGCATGGCGCTTGTTGTAGCCGCCCTGAAATTAGTAAGCTAGGTTAGTATTTCACGGTTGCCGCCGCAAGGGACATCACCCTGAGCTCCACCAGCATGGACGCCGAGGACACCGCCGGGACCATGTCCACGGCGCAACGGTATTTGACGCTGATGACGGTCGTGCTCGGCTCTTCGCTCTATGGCACCGCGCTGCTGACGACATCGACCATCCTGCCGCAGATGCAGGGCGCGCTGTCGGCAACCCAGGACGAGATTGCCTGGGTGATGACCTTCAACATCCTGGCGACAGCTGTCGTGACGCCGATGACGGGCTGGCTGGTGTCCCGCTTCGGCAGCCGGCGCGTCATGGTCTGGTCGGTCGCCAGCTTCACGCTCGCGACGCTGTTGTGCGGCATGGCGCAATCGCTCGAAATGCTGGTGCTGTGGCGCATCCTGCAGGGCGGCGCGGGGGCGCCCCTGGTGCCGCTGTCGCAGTCGATCCTGTTTGCGACCTTCCCGCGCCGGCAGCACACGATGGTGATGTCGATCTTCGGGATGGCGGTCGCGGTCGCACCGGTATTCGGTCCGGTCTATGGCGGCTATCTCGCCGAGGCGCACAGCTGGCGCTGGTCGTTCTACATGCTGGTGCCGATCGGGATCGCGGCCACGATCGGCATGGCCTGGACGCTGCCTTCGGACAACCAGCTGACCAAGGTCCGCTTCGACTGGACCGGCTTCATCGCGCTGGCGACCGCCCTTGCCGCCATCCAGCTGGTGCTGGCGCGCGGCGTCCGGCTGGACTGGTTCGACTCGACCGAGATCGTGATCGAATGCCTGATTGCGGGCATCGCGTTCTATGTCTTCCTCGTCCACAGCCTCGGGGCGCGCAATCCGTTCGTGAACCTGAAACTGTTGACCGACCGCAACTACGCGATCGGGCTGGCGCTGGTGACGATCTACGGCATGCTGAACTTCACGCCGATGGTGCTGCTGCCGCCGCTGCTGCAGCAACAGGCCGGCTATCCCGACGCGCTGGTCGGACAGGTGATCGGCTCCCGCGGCGTCGGCATGCTGGTCGGCTTCATGATCGCGGGCTTCATGAACCGGATCGATCCGCGGATCAGCATGGCGTTCGGCTTCGGCCTGCAGACCGTGGCGGGGCTGTGGATGCTGACCTTCGATCTCAATGTCACGATGGAGATCCTGGTCATCAACAGCATGATCCAGGGTTTTGCCGTCGGCGTCGTCTGGGTGCCGATCACGGCGGTGGCGTTCGGCACGCTGGACGCCAGGCACTATGCGGAAGCGTCCGCAATCTTCCATCTGCTGCGCAACATCGGGTCGAGCTTCTTCATCTCGCTGTCGATCGCCGAGATCGTGCGCACCTCGGGCGCCAATTACAGCCGGATGACCGAGATGATCTCGCCCTATAACCGCGCGCTGACGACGCCGGGAATGACCGGCGCCTGGAATTTCGACACCGTGCCGGGGCTTGCCAAGGTCGCCAAGGAAATCGCCCGCCAGTCGATGATGATCGGCTATTTGAACGCGTTCACGATGTACACGGTGACGTCGGGACTGGCCGTATTGTTCGTGCTGATGGTCCGCGGCCGCAAGGCGGCTTGAAAAGCCGGCTTAATGCGGCGCAACATCACCGGGTTCTTACGGGCGTCGGCCTCGCGGTCCCGTGATATCTGCTTCGTGGACGGGCTTTGATGAAACATGGCTGTCTGCGGATGAAACCATTTTAGTGATCCGGCGCACACTTCCTGAAACGATTGTCCGGCATAGTGACGCCTTACTGAACCCAGCTAGATTTTCACCAGACTAGCGGTGGCATCCCGAGCGAAGTGGAATACGCCATGCTCTCAGAAAAATTCTTTCTCCTGTTGGAAACGCTCCGCAGCGAAGCCCAGCGCAGCCCGACCTATTCGGACGGCAGCACGCGGGTCATCAGCACCTCGCCGCACGTCCCGGTCGAGCTGCCTGCCGCCAGCCGGAAGTAGATCGGGCCGGTCCCGCCGAGGTAAAAGCGGGCGTCGCTTTGATGCCCGGACCATTCGGCTTTGACCGCGCAGAGATCCCTGACATCGAAATGCACGACGCCGCGCCCGGTTGGGCGCGGCGTCGTTTCGAGTGAGCCCTCAACAGGCCATCAACCCATATTCCTGGGGCCCTTCGGGAAATCACCCTTGGGGCTTGGAGTCGAAGGCGGCAGAAGCGTTCCGTCCCCGACGCAGTAGGTTATTCCCAATACAACGCCCAGACCGATGAAGATGAAGAAACCTCCGTTGACCTGGTCGAGATCGGCATCCGACAACCC
>JBOHIT010000005.1:0-4190 GCA_050726155.1 Bradyrhizobium sp. | reverse complement strand
GAGTGGCTTTCGCCGTGAACGATAGATGGCCGGGGTTTGGCTGAAGTCATGGCCTAATTCCTTTTGTTGTGCCCCCTTGCACGCAGTCCGCCTCTGTTTGCGCAACCGCCACAAGGTGCCGGGAGGTACCGGGCTGCAAGCCACCTGCGCAGCCTGTTTCTCCGGATCGCTTGGCGACGAATCTCGAACATGATTTTCGCCACCGACAGCATTAGGTGGCTATCGGGTACGGGGGTGTCAAGTGACGAAAAATGCCCGCCAAATGGGGCTAAACGCGAGGAATGCCTGCGCCACTGTGGCCGCCGGATTGTCCCGGCAGCCGTCGTGTTTGGGACGGAAATGCATCCCCGCCAGGGCCTTGATCAGGCGCTGGCGCTGCTCTCGACCGCACGGTCGGAACGGTCCGCATAGATGTAGAGCGGACGGGCGGTACCCTCGACCACTTCGCGCGAGATCACGACCTCTTCGACGCCTTCCAGACCCGGGAGGTCGAACATGGTCTCAAGCAGGATGCTTTCGAGGATCGAACGCAAGCCTCGCGCGCCGGTCTTGCGCTCGATCGCCTTGCGGGCGACCGCGCCAAGCGCCTCGTCGGCGAAGGTAAGCTCGATATTCTCCATTTCGAACAGCCGCTGGTACTGCTTGACCAGCGCGTTCTTCGGATCGGTCAGGATCTTCTTCAGCGAAGCTTCATCGAGATCTTCCAGCGTCGCGACCACAGGCAAGCGGCCGACAAATTCCGGGATCAGGCCGTACTTCAGCAAATCTTCCGGTTCGACGTGACGGAAGATTTCGCCGGTGCGGCGGTCTTCCGGCGCCAGCACCTGGGCGGCGAAACCGATCGAGGTCGAACGTCCCCGCGCGGAGATGATCTTCTCGAGGCCCGAGAAGGCGCCGCCGCAGATGAACAGGATGTTCGTCGTGTCGACCTGCAGGAATTCCTGCTGCGGATGCTTGCGGCCGCCCTGCGGAGGCACGGAGGCGACGGTGCCTTCCATGATCTTCAGCAGTGCCTGCTGCACGCCCTCGCCCGAGACGTCGCGGGTGATCGACGGATTGTCGGACTTGCGGCTGATCTTGTCGATTTCGTCGATATAGACGATGCCGCGCTGCGCGCGTTCGACATTGTAGTCGGCCGACTGCAGCAGCTTCAGGATGATGTTCTCGACGTCCTCACCGACATAGCCGGCTTCGGTCAGCGTGGTCGCATCCGCCATCGTGAACGGCACGTCGAGAATCCGCGCCAGCGTCTGCGCCAGCAGCGTCTTGCCCGAACCGGTCGGACCGATCAGCAGGATGTTCGACTTCGCGAGTTCGACGTCGTTGTGCTTGGTCTGGTGATTGAGCCGCTTGTAGTGATTATGGACGGCGACCGACAGCACCTTCTTGGCGTGGCTCTGGCCGATCACGTAATCGTCCAGCACCTTGCAGATTTCCTTCGGCGTCGGAATGCCGTCGCGCGACTTCACCAGCGAGGACTTGTTCTCTTCACGGATGATGTCCATGCAAAGTTCAACGCATTCGTCGCAAATGAAAACGGTGGGTCCCGCGATCAGTTTGCGGACCTCGTGCTGGCTCTTGCCACAGAACGAGCAATACAGCGTGTTCTTGGAGTCGCTCGTGCCGACCTTACTCATTCTATTCTCCGTCCGCCGTTCGATCCCGTCACTCGATCGACCCATTCCGGCACCAAACCGGACCTGAAAGTAGATAGAGCAAATTCCGTACCAAAAAAGACCCTAACGCAATACAAGCCATGCGAATCACGGCTAACTCGAATCCGCCGCGATCTTACCCAATACCTCACAGCCAACCATGCTGACACCCGACTATCAAGAATTCGCTAACCGGGCGCGGTTCGGACACCGTGACAATACCGTGATTTTGGGCCTTCGCACCGGGAGAAGTTGTCGAAATCGCCCCGGCGTTGCGCCATTGCCACGCAGCAAAACCAGCACGAAAGCGGAACTTTCTGCCTATGCGCGGGCATAGGCAGCCAGTTGGGGCCAAATCTGCCGGTTGCAGCTTGCCGTTAACGTCAACGCGGATGCCCGCCCCCGTTACCTTACGGGGTTTTGGTCATCGACGATTCTTCCGGGCGCTTGTCCATCACCTTGTCGACAATGCCGAAGTCCTTGGCCATGTCGGCGGTCAGGAACTTGTCGCGCTCCAGCGCTTCCTCGATCGCCTTGTAGGTCTGGCCGGTGTGCTTCACGTAGATCTCGTTCAGCCGCTTCTTGAGGTTCAGGATCTCCTGCGCGTGCAGCATGATGTCGGTGGCCTGGCCCTGGAAGCCGCCGGAGGGCTGATGCACCATGATGCGCGAATTCGGCAGCGAGAAGCGCATGTCCTTCTGGCCGGCCGCCAGCAGCAGCGAGCCCATCGATGCCGCCTGCCCGGTGCACAGCGTGGTTACCGGCGGGCGAATGAACTGCATGGTGTCGTAGATCGCCAGACCCGATGTCACCACGCCGCCCGGCGAGTTGATGTACATCGAAATTTCCTTCTTCGGATTCTCGGCTTCGAGGAACAGCAGCTGGGCGACGATCAGCGTCGACATGCCGTCCTCGACCGGACCGGTCAGGAAGATGATGCGCTCCTTCAGAAGGCGCGAGAAAATGTCGTAGGCGCGTTCACCGCGGTTGGTCTGTTCGACGACCATCGGCACGAGGTTAATGTAGGTTTCAACGGGATCGCGCATTAGTCACCCAAAAGGTTGGTAGATGGTTGGCGGGGGCGAACATCCATCGGCGAGGCAAGACAAGGTTGGCATGATTTGCCGGGCGCGGACGAACGTCCCGTGATGCAGGACTTCAAGACAACTGACAGATATGAGCCAATTTCCCGGCCACAAGACCGGGCAATGGCGAGCTGAATTAGACAAATTCAAGCTGATTCGCAGGCGAACTCATAGCGACGGATGCCGCAGCCCCGTTGCTTTCGCCGTTCATCATTAATGTCAGGTGCCGGGATTAAGCGGCAGTTTTCTCAGCGTCCTCGTCCTTGAGAAGCTCCTCGCGCGTGACCTTCTTTTCGGTCACATTGGCGAGTTCGAGGATGAAATCGACCACCTTGTCTTCATAAATCGGCGCACGAAGCTGGGCCAGCGCATTGGCATTGTTGCGATAGTAGTCCCAGACTTCCTTCTCGCGGCCGGGCATCGAACGCGCCCGCTCGATCACCGCACGGCTGACTTCGTCGTCGGTGACGGTGATCTTGTTCTTCTCGCCGATCTCCGACAGCACGAGGCCGAGCCGGACGCGGCGATCGGCGATCTTCTGGTACTCTTCCTTGGCGGCGTCTTCGGTAGTGTTCTCGTCGGCAAAGGTCTTGCCGCTCGATTCCATCTCGGCCTTGATCGAGTTCCACATCAGATTGAACTCCTCTGATATCAGCGACGGCGGCGCCTCGAACTTGTGACTGTCGTCGAGACGGTCGAGCAGCGCGCGCTTGACGCGCTGGCGCGTCGCACCGGCGAATTCGGAAACCAGGCGCTCGCGCGCGGCCTCCTTCAGCTTGTCGAGCGATTCGAGGCCGAGCGTCTTGGCAAACTCGTCATCGACCGAAGTCTCGCCCGGCGCTTCGATTGATGTGGCGGTGGTTTCGAACTCGGCGGGCTGGCCGGCGAGCTTTTCGCTCGCATAGTTCTTGGGGAATCCGACCTTCAGGGTGCGGGTTTCGCCTGCGCCGATCCCGATCAGCTGCTCTTCGAAGCCCGGAATGAACTGGCCGGCGCCGATTACGACCTGGATGCCCTCGCCGGTGCCGCCGTCGAACGGCACGCCGTCGATGGAGCCCTTGAAGTTGATGGTGACGCGATCGCCGTTCTCGGCCTTGGCGCCCTCGCTCTTGGCGTTGTAGGGGCGGCTCTGGTCGGCGATGCGCTTGATGGCCTCGTCGACATCGGCGTCGGATACGTCAACGATCGGCTTCTCGACCGTGAAACTCTTGAAATCGGCGAGCTGGATCGTCGGCACCACTTCGATCGCCACCGTGTAGGTGAGATCGGTCTTGCCGGCGAGGAGTTCCTCGACTTCTTTTTCCTCGGTCGGCATCGTGATCTTCGGCTCGGTCGCAAGGCGGAAGCCGCGATCGGTGAAAATCTGCGTGTTGGTGTCGCGGATGGTCTGGTCGATGGTCTCGGCCATCACAGAACGGCCATAGACCTTCTTCAGGTGGCTCACCGGCAC
>JBOHIT010000004.1:0-2437 GCA_050726155.1 Bradyrhizobium sp. | reverse complement strand
GATCTGGGCGCGGCCGCCGTCGTGGGAGGGGCGAGACGATGAGCATTTCGGAGATCTTTGACGTGGTGGTGGTGGGCGGCGGTCCGTCCGGGGCAACCGCCGCGCGTGACCTTGCAAATCTCGGTCGAACGGTCCTGCTCCTCGACAGGGCGGGGCGGATCAAGCCATGTGGCGGCGCCATTCCGCCTCGACTGATTCGTGATTTTGACATTCCAGACCATCTGCTGGTGGCGCGCGTCAATTCGGCACGCATGGTGTCACCGTCGGACAAGCAGGTGGACATGCCGATCGATGGCGGGTTTGTCGGCATGGTCGACCGGGACGTATTCGACGAATGGTTGCGCGAGCGCGCGGCAGCTGCTGGCGCAAAGCGTCGAACCGGTCTGTTCAAACGGTTTGAACACGACGAAAGCGGCACCAGCACTGTGTTTTACGAAGAGCGCTCAGTCAGCGGGTCGGTGGTGGAGAAATCTGTTCGCGCTCGCGCGTTGATCGGTGCGGACGGGGCCTTGTCGGTGGTCGCGCGCCAATGCCTGCCCGGCGCTGACCGGCTACCTTACGTCTTTGCCTATCACGAGATCGTTCGGTCACCGCCGACGGAATCAAGTTTCGACGGCACGCGTTGCGATGTGTATTACCGCGGCTCGGTATCGCCCGACTTCTATGGCTGGGTGTTTCCTCACGGCGACACCGTAAGCGTGGGGACCGGTTCGGCGTGCAAGGGATTTTCGCTGCGCGATTCTGTGGGCGGCCTGCGTAATGCCGCTGGACTTGGAAATTCCGAGACAATCCGACGCGAGGGCGCACCGATCCCGCTTCATCCGTTGCCGCGGTGGGATGACGGTCACAGCGTTCTGCTCGCTGGCGATGCTGCGGGCGTCGTAGCACCGGCGTCAGGTGAAGGGATCTACTACGCCATGATAGGCGGGCGACTGTCGGCGGAAGCGATCGAGTTGTTCCTGGAAACGGGCAATGCGAAGGCGTTACGAACCGCGCGCAAACGCTTCATGCAGATGCACGGCCTCGTGTTCTGGATTCTTGGCGTGATGCAGTGGTATTGGTATTCCAACGACCGCCGCCGCGAACGCTTCGTCAGCATTTGTCGCGACCGCGATGTCCAGAAGCTGACATGGGATGCCTATATGAACAAAGAACTGGTTCGGGCCAAGCCCGTCGCCCATATCAGGATATTCTTCAAGAACCTCGCCCATATGGCCGGGCTGGCCTCGGCCTGATGGTCCCGCGCGGGAGCTTCTGGAAGCCCGTGCTGATCGCAGCTTCGATTGCGATCTTCATTGGCGTGCTCGGCGGGACGCTGACGGACACCGGGCCCTGGTATCAAAATCTTCGCAAGCCGTCGTGGCAGCCGCCGGATTGGCTGTTCGGTCCGGCATGGACGTTAATCTTCGCGCTGGCGACGACATCGGCGGTCTATGCCTGGCGTAACGCGGATAGCCGGTCGCAACGCGAATGGGTCGTGGCGCTGTTTGCCTTGAATGGATCCCTCAACGTATTGTGGAGCACCTTGTTTTTCGCGCTGAAGAGGCCGGACTGGGCGGTGCTCGAGGTCGTATTTCTATGGGGATCGATCCTGCTGCCGATGATCGTGTTCTGGCGCTTTGCCAAACCGGCGAGCCTTTACTTGTTGCCTTATCTGCTCTGGGTATCGTTTGCCGCGTTCCTCAATTTGACCGTCGTTCGTCTCAATGCGCCTTTCGCGTGATGGACAAGGGTGATTGCTTGAAATCGATGACCGTGTGATATGGCTGATCTGTTTGCGAGCGGGCGCCTCGTCGATCTCATTCTCGTCGTGGTCGTGCTCGAGGCCGCAGCGTTGTTGGTGTATTGGGCCCGCGCCCGGCGCGGCATCGCGCCACTCGACCTGTTACCCAATCTGTGTGCGGGCGCGTTTCTCCTACTCGCGTTGCGCGCGACGCTTGCCGGCAGCGGCTGGATGGTGGCGAGTTTCTTCCTTGCGGCTGCCGGGTTGGCGCATGTGAGCGACGTCTACCGGCGGTGGCGCAAATAACCCACTCGCCCGTGTCGCCCTCGCAGCTATTTCTTTTCGGAGAATTTGTTGATGTAGGCGATCACGTCCTTGCGCTGCTGCTCGTCGGCAAGCTTGAACGCCATCTTGGTTGAGCCGGTAGCCAGATCGGCCTTGCCCTTCTCGGTGAGGAATTTCTTCAGGAAGGCATTGGGGTCCGGCAGATACTGCATGATCA
This sequence comes from Bradyrhizobium sp., assembly GCA_050726155.1. Classification (GTDB taxonomy): domain Bacteria; phylum Pseudomonadota; class Alphaproteobacteria; order Rhizobiales; family Xanthobacteraceae; genus Bradyrhizobium. Next base: position 212 of record JBOHIT010000004.1, on the reverse strand, counting down.
GGTCGTCGCTCCAGACCAGCCCGTTCTCACCCGCTGCCTTGTTGATCGTCGAATAGGCGAACCCGGGCGCCGTACCGGATTGCCGGCCAATGACTCCGGTAAGTACCGGCCCGACCAGATTCTTGGCTTCCGGACCGATGCGATGGCAGGTCATGCACTGCTTGAAGACCTGCTCGCCCTTCGTTGCGTCCTGGGCGGACGCAGCGCCGGCT
>JBOHIT010000003.1:0-5728 GCA_050726155.1 Bradyrhizobium sp. | reverse complement strand
GTGCCACGACGCAAAAGGAAGTCCGCAAGCAGGTCGACGGCTTCAACCGCAGGCTGGAAGAATTGCTGCGGGCCCGGTTGCGCGCGGACCGCGCCCAATTCAGCGACGGCTTCGATCCCGACGCCGTCGCACACACCCTCATGGCGGTTTATACCGGGCTGATGGTGCTGGCCAGGGATGCGCCGGACGCCGCGCGGGTCCGCGCCACGCTCGATCAGGCCATGAAACTGCTTGCTTGACACCCCTTCTCCGTTCTGTACTCTATAGTACATAATAAAGGAGAATGTCGATGAAGGCGATTCAGATCGAGGCGTTCGGCAATCCGGCCGAGGTGATGAAATTGGTCGAAGTCCCCGACGTCGGCGCACCCGGAAACGGCGAGGTGGTGATCGCGCTGGAAGCCTCTCCGATCAACATGAGCGATTTGCTGATGATCTCGGGGCGCTACGGCTATCGACCGAATCTGCCTGCCATTGTCGGCACTGAGGGCGTCGGCCGTGTCGTGGCGGTCGGCGGCGGCGTCACGCACCTGAAAACGGGCGACCGCACGGTCATTCCCTATCCCTCCGCCGCCTGGGCCGAACGCATCAAGGCGGATGCCCGCGTGCTGCGGCCGCTAGGCGCGGGCGACGTCAACCAGCTTGCGATGCTTGGTATCAACCCGGCCACCGCCTGGCTGCTGCTGACCGAGTTTGTGACGCTCAAGCCGGGCGACTGGGTCATTCATAACAGCGCGAATTCCGGCGTCGGACGCGCGCTGATCGGGATCGCGAAATCTCAAGGCTTGAAGACCGTCAATGTGGTGCGGCGCGACGATGTGATGGCCGATCTCAAGGCCCTCGGCGGCGACGTGGTGCTGGTTGACGGACCGGATCTGGCCAAACGTGTCGCAGCCGAGACCGGCAAGGCGCCGATCGCGCTGGCGGTCGATGGCGTCGCTGATACGTCGACGGTCGGCCTGCTCGGCTGCCTCGCCGACAAGGGCGTGCATGTGTTCTACAGCGCCATCAGCGGCAAGCCACTGGTGGCTCCGGCGCAACCGCTTATTTTTCGCGATATCTCAATCCGCGGTTTCTGGCTTGCCAATTGGTTCAAGACCGCGACGCCGGACAAGATCACCGAGATGTATGATCGGCTGTGGCCACTGGTGGCCTCGGGTGCAATCAGCTCACCGGTGGCCGGGACCTACACTTTCGGACAAATCGCCGAAGCCGTGGCGGTGGCCTCGAAGAATCGCGGCAAGGCGCTGTTTACGCCCGGGTGAGACGCGCCGCCCGCGGCTCGCGCTCCAACCCGACGGACTCCGCCACGAGGCGGATCCTGAACACGGGTTTCTTGGACTCGTCCAGCATTTCCATCTGCCATTCGGCATCTTGCTTCATGCTGCGCGAGATGCTGCCGAGCAGGTTGCTGCACACCTTGGTCATCTCGGCCCAGGCGGCTTCGCGGCTTTCGAATTCGGATCCCTGCTCGGACGCGCCGGCGTAGCGGCCGTTGCTAATTCGAAAAAAATAAAGCGGCATAACTGATCCCAAGGTGAGCCACCCCCGGCCTTCATTGGCCGCCCACGGTGGCCCTAAACTCGCTACCAGGACATGAATTAGCCAGACCGTATGACTACGGTCCGATTTTCCCAATTTCCGGCTTCATTTCGCCCGATTGGGTGAGAGCGTTTTCGAGCGAAGCGGATGCGGTTCGCATATCAAGCTTGCGCAGATTGCGTAGACTTATCTGCGGTAGAAAACGCGTCAAAACAACGGGCTACTCGGTGGACCGGCGCAGCTCCGGCGCGCTCTCGGCCTTCGCCGGCTCCGCCTTAACTTCCGCCTTGGCCTCGGATTTGACCGGCTCGAGCTTGGCGCTCTCCACCGCGGGGGTCTCGACCCGGGCCGAAACCTCGGTGCGCGGCTTAACATCGTCGCGCGGCTTGGCTTCGTCGCGCGGCGTGGCATCGGCCGAGCGGGTCTGTTCCGGCGCGTGCAGCGAGCGCGGCCGCGCCACCGAGCGGGCCATCAGCATCTGCTGCGCGCCCTGGTGACGGAAATCGCAATAGGCGAAGCCCATGCCCGACACCGATCCGCGGAACGAGCGGTCATCGCGTTTGTCGAGATTGAAGCACGGCTCGAACGGCAGGCCCTTGATCGAGGCGCAAACGGCCTGGCCGCGGATCTGCAGTGTATTGCCGGGCAGCCGCACATGGCGGACCGGCCCCGCGCCGCTGAACTGGATCGAGCCGGCGGCGCCGAGATCGTCCATCACCCGGCCTGCACCGCGGGTGCCGTCAAAACAGGTAAAAGCGAACACCTTGCCGCTGACAAACCTGCGGGCTTCGTCGGCATTCATCATCCCGGCCAGCGCCGGCACCACCATCGCCCCGGCCGTGACGGCCCCCAACACCAAACGCGCAAGCATGCAGCAACTCCAACTTACCGAGCGGCGGGCACCCGTCTTGTCTGAGCATGATCTCCGGACAAGCACACATTACGCTTGCCGCGAGGGGATCATGCTGCAGGCGTCTTTACCCGCTGCTTACCATACGAACCGTGGCAACATTGGAGCAGCATGGTTGGTAAAGTCTGAACGCCGTTAGAGAATTTTTACCACGATTCGACCGCGGACCTGGCCGGCGAGAATTTTGGCGCCGGCGTCGATGACCTGGTCCAGGCCAATTTCATGAGTAATATCAGCTAGTTTTCCGTGATCCAAATCGCCGGCCAAGCGGCTCCAGGCGAGCTTGCGCTGCGGCAGCGGGCACATCACCGAATCGATGCCGAGAAGGCACACTCCGCGCAAAATGAACGGCGCCACCGAAGACGGCAGGTCCATGCCGGCGGCAAGCCCGCAGGCGGCGATCGCGCCGCCATACTTCGTCATCGACAGCAGATTGGCGAGCGTGGTGGATCCGACGCTGTCGATGCCCCCGGCCCAGCGTTCCTTCGCCAGCGGCTTTGCGGGACCCGACAGTTCGGCCCGATCGATCACCTCGGCGGCGCCGAGGCCCTTCAAATAATCCGCCTCCGACATCCGCCCGGTGGACGCGATGACGTGATAGCCGAGTTTCGACAGCACCGCGGTAGCGACCGAGCCGACGCCGCCGGCGGCCCCGGTGACGACGATCGGGCCGCTGGTGGGCGTCAGGCCGTGCTTCTCCAGCGCCAGCACCGACAGCATCGCGGTGTAGCCGGCGGTGCCGATTGCCATCGCGTCGCGGGTCGAGATGTTGTCGGGTAGCCGCACCAGCCAGTCGCCCTTGACGCGGGCCTTCTCGGCGTAGCTGCCGAGATGCGTCTCGCCCATGCCCCAGCCGTTGCAGACGACCCTGTCGCCGGCCTTCCACTGCGGATGCGAGGATTGTTCGACGGTGCCGGCAAAGTCGATGCCGGCGATCATCGGGAAGCGGCGCACCACCGGGGCCTTGCCGGTGACGGCCAGGCCATCCTTGTAGTTCAGCGTCGACCATTCGACGGCGACGGTGACGTCGCCTTCCATCAATTCGGCTTCGTCGAACTGCGTCAGCGCGACGGTGGTGCCTTTTTCCGCCTTGTCGATCCTGATGGCCTTGAACGTTCCCACGGCAAACTCTCCTGGACTCGTGCTCCGTCATGGCCGGGTTTATCCCGGCCATCCACGTCTTTCTTACCGCTCGACACTAAAGACGTGGATGCCCGGGACAAGCCCGGGCATGACGAAAAGCGCTTGTTGAGAGTGTTTACCGCATCAGGCGGGTTGCGCAACCGGCCGCGCGACCGGTGCTTCCACGATCGGCAGATTGATCAGCGCCGACAGCACGCCGAACAGCACCGCGAGCCACCAGATCGGCGTGTACGACCCGAATTGCTCGAACACGATGCCGCCGAGCCAGACGCCGAGGAAGCCGCCGACCTGATGGCTGACGAAAGCGAAGCCATAGAGGGTTGCAAACCAGCGGGTGCCGAACATCAGCGCCACCAGCGCCGAGGTCGGCGGTACGGTCGAAAGCCAGGCCAGGCCGGTCACGGCGCCGAAGATCACCGCGGAAAGCGGCGTGATCGGGAACGAGATGAAAGCAACGATCGCCATCGCCCGCACGAAGTACAAAAACGAAAGGATATAGCGCTTCGGAAACTTGTTCTGCAGCACACCGACGCTGAGCGAGCCGATGATGTTGAACAGGCCGACCGCGGCGATCACCCAACCGCCGGTTTGCGCGGATATGCCCCGATCGGCCAGATAGGCCGGAAGGTGCACCGTGATGAAGGCGAGCTGAAAGCCGCAGGTGAAGAAGCCGAGCACCAGCAGCACATAGGAGCGGTGGCCGAATGCTTCCGCCAGCGCCGTCCTGAACGATTGCTGGTCGGCGGCGGGCACGTCCGCCGTCGCCGCCGGCGGCGTCGAGAGCGCCAGCGACAGCGGCACGATCAGCAGCATCAGCAGGGCGAACACCGTCAGCGCCGCCTGCCAGCCGAAATTGTCGATCATCGCCACGCCGAACGGCGCGAACAGGAATTGTCCGAACGAACCGGCGGCGGTGCCGGCGCCAAGCGCGATGCCGCGCTTCTCCGGCGGCAGCAGCTTGCTGAACGCCGACAAAACCAGGTTGAACGAACAGCCGGAGAGCCCAAACCCGATCAGCACGCCGGCGCCGAGATCGAGCGAGGCCGGTGTCGACGCATAGCGCATCAACAACAGGCCACCAGCATAGAGCAGCGCGCCGACCACCATCACGCGCAGCAGGCCGAAACGGTCGGCGATTGCGCCGGCGATCGGCTGGCCCAGACCCCACAACAGGTTTTGCAGCGCCAGCGCCAGGCCGAACACGTCGCGGCCCCAGGTGAACTCGCGGCTCATCGGCTGAATGAAGAAACCCAAACTCGATCGCGGCCCGAAACTCAACAGCGCGATCGCGCATCCGCAAATGATGATCACCAGCGGCGTCCGCCAACCGACGGAAGCCGAGCGATTGTTGTCTGCGATTACGGTCATCTGTTTCCTCGATGCTTGGCGCCGGCAGGCAGGAATCGGCCGGGATGCGCGGAGAGGAGTTAATGCATTCGCATGGAAATCCCAAGGGCCGCAGGCCGCAAATTTCGCGCCGCAGGGCAGCCCTGCAAATTCGTCGAGTACAATTTGTGAAGTTGACTCAGAGCGAAGGAACGCAACCAGCGCGTCGTCCCGGCGAAGGCCGGGACCCAAAGCCACTGGGCGTCGCTGTTGGAAAGAAGGCGTCAACCACCGCATCTCGCGATGACGGCAGCAGCGTATGGGTCCCGGCCTTCGCCGGGACGACAATCACTACCGCCTGGCGCTTGCTTGCTCGGCCGAACTTTGAGCGGCCTCGGCGAGCTTGGCGGAGATTTCGGCTGTCGCGGTCGCGGTGCCCCAGCTCGGCGCGTCGCTGCCGTCGCCCCAGTTGCGGGGCCGGTAGAAGGTGTGCACGCCGGTCTTGTACATCCGCTTCATCTCGCTGACCCAGGACGGGCGCACCCAATAGGCGTGGTAGTGCGTCGAGCGGTCGACTTCGGGCAGCCAGAGCTGGCCGTCGAGCATCGCCTTCGCGATCTTCTGCGCCCGCTCCCACATGTCGGGCTCTTTCACGACGTCGGCGTTGTTGTCGCAGGCGAAGGTGAACTGGCAGGCGAGATGACGGTGTTTGTTCTGGTAGACCACGCCGCACACCGTATCCGTATATTTGCCGGAGAAGGCGCGGTTCATCAAGACCTGCTCCACCGCGATCTGACCACGCACCGCT
>JBOHIT010000002.1:0-10131 GCA_050726155.1 Bradyrhizobium sp. | reverse complement strand
GGCCAATTTCGTGCGCGATCATCAGGCTTGGGCCGCACCAATCGTTCTGCTGCTGGCGTTCGGTGAGTCGCTGGCCTTTGTTTCGCTGCTGGTTCCAGCGTGGGGCGCGCTGGTCGCGATCGGAGCGCTGATCGGCGTCAGCGGCATCAGCTTCTGGCCGGTCTGGATCGCCGGCGGCATCGGGGCGGCACTCGGTGACTGGGTCTCCTATTGGTTCGGTTTCAAATACAAGGAACAGGTGGCCAAGATCTGGCCATTGTCGCGCTATCCGGACATCCTGCCGCGCGGCGAAGCCTTCGTGAACAAATGGGGCGTGCCGTCGATTTTCATCGGGCGGTTTTTCGGACCGCTGCGGGCGTCGGTGCCGCTGGCCGCCGGCATCTTCGAGATGTCGTATTGGCCGTTCCAGATCGCCAATTTCATCTCGGCACTGGTCTGGTCGGCGGCGTTGCTGCTGTTCGGCGACGTGATGGCGCAGGTCGTCGAATGGCTGTGGCGGACGGTATGACGCCGATGCTTGCCGTTCCGGAATAAGCCGCCGGGGCGGGGGTTAGCCCCCAAGATAGGGAGACACACCCGGCTGCCCACCGTCGCGTCGGCGTCATCGCGTCACCACTCAAGTGCTGATAGAAACGGTGGCATCCAGGCCAAGACACGTCAAGAAAGCGGGAAAACCCCGCCAACCGCACTCAATCGTCTCACTGGGAGAACACCACATGGAACTGACACGACGTCACGCACTCGCCGGCGCCGCAGCCCTCGCTGCTTCACCGTTGCTGCCGAATTCACCCGCCAAAGCGGCGGCGCCGCTGGCCGAAAAACAAGCCCCGAGCTTCTATCGCTACAAGATCGGTGACGCGCAGGTCACCGCCATTTCGGACGGCGTCAACACCTTCGCGCTTGGCGAAACCATGGTGCTCAATGCCAAGAAAGACGAAGTCGCCGCCGCACTCGATAAGGCGTTCCTGCCCAAGGACAAGATGTCCATCCACTTCGCGCCATTGGTGATCAACACCGGCGGCAAGCTGGTTGTTCTGGACACCGGCAACGGCGCGGCAGCCTTCGCGTCGAGCAAGGGCAATGTCGGGCAGTTCGGCAGCAACATGGCCGCCGCCGGCTTCGATCCCAAGAACGTCGACATCGTCGTGATCTCTCACTTCCACGGCGACCACATCAACGGCCTCCTGACCCCCGACAACACGCCGACGTTCCCCAACGCCGAAGTGCTGGTGCCGGCCGCCGAGTGGAAATATTTCATGGACGACGGCGAGATGGGCAAGCAGACCTCCGACCGAATGAAAGGCGTGTTCGCCAACGCCCGCCGCGTTTTGGATGCCGGGCTGAAGAAGAAGGTAACGCCCTACGAAGGCGGCAAGGACGTCGCGCCTGGATTGGTTGCGGTGTCGTCCTATGGACACACCCCGGGTCACACTTCGTTCGTTCTGTCATCCGGCTCCGACAAGGTGTTCATCCAGTCGGACGTCACCAACCATCCGGCGCTGTTCGTCGCCAATCCCGGCTGGCACTTAATGTTCGACCAGGATCCGCAGATGGCGGAGGCCACCCGGCGCAAAATCTACGACATGCTGGTCGCCGACAAGATGCGCGTTCAGGGCTATCACTATCCGTTCCCGGCCAACGGCTTTGTCGAGAAGGATGGCAACGGCTACCGGCTGGTTCCGGCGCCGTGGAGCCCGGTGTGACCTGACCGCCCATCGCTGATTTCAGAGCAAAGGCCGTCCCTTGGGGCGGCCTTTGTGTTCTTGCCCGGTGTTTTGCCTTGACGATGGAACCGGACGGCCTTATAGCCCGCGCCCATGATCAACGCTTCGACCAGCATCATCGCCCGCCGCCGCCGCATTATCGCGGTATGGGCGGTTGTCTGCGTTTAAGATCATCGCCCCTGCCGCCGGATACGATCCGCGGCTCTTCCCCTTCTCTGAGATACGCGGTTTGATCTGGCGGCTCCTTCGTCAAGCAGGAGTTTGAAATGTATACGCCGCCTCCGTTCAAGCCCGACCGTTCCGCCAGCCTGGCGTTTGCGGAAGCGCGCGGCTTTGGCCTCGTCTGCGCGTGGGATGGCGCCAAGCCGATGGCCTCGCCGCTGCCGTTCTATCTCAGCTTTGCCGATGACGGCACGCCGCGGGCGCTGTTTCATGTTGCCCGTCACAATCCGCTGATAAAGCTCGCCGGCGGGAGTTCGTCCTGGCTGCTGGCCGTGAACGGCGCGGATGCCTATGTGTCGCCCGACTGGTACGTCTCGCCGGACCAAGTGCCGACCTGGCTCTACCAGGTCGTGCATCTGACCGGCACGGTTCGGGTATTGTCCGACGACGAGTTGGCCGAGCAGATCGAGACGCTCAGCGCCAAGTTCGAAAACCGGCTGTTGCCGAAGAAACCCTGGTTGTCGTCGAAGATGACGGCCGGGCGGCTCGATGCAATGAAGAAGGCGATCGTGGGTCTTGAGATGACGGTTGAACAGATCGAAGGCAGCTTCAAATTGAACCAGCACAAATCTGAGGCCGACTACGCTTCGATCAGCACCGCGCTGGCATCGCAAGGCGACGCCGATGCAGCCGAGATCGCAGGCCTGATGCGGGCGGCGCGTCCGCAGGCTTTCACTTCCGAGACAGCAGCAACGAACCAAGCGACGACCCCTGAAAGGAGCGTGCCGTGAGCCTCACCGACACCAAGCCGCATTCGGCCGGCACCGCCAAAAAGCCCAGCATCTTTGTCGACGGCGCATCGGGAACGACGGGCCTTGGCATTCAGGAACGGTTGCGCCTGCAGGGTGACGTCGGGCTGAAAAGCATTGCCGAGGACAAGCGCAAGGATGCCGGCGCCAAGCGGGCGCTGATGGAGGAGGTGGATCTGGTGATCCTCTGCCTGCCGGACGAGGCCGCGAAGGAAACCGTGGCCTTGATCGACGGCATGGGCGCCAAGGGACCCAAGATGCTCGACGCCTCGACGGCGTTTCGTGTCGCGCCCGACTGGACCTATGGTTTTCCGGAACTCACGCCCGACCAGGCCGACAAGATCCGCGCGGCCAATAAAGTCTCCAACCCGGGCTGCTATCCGACCGGCGGGATTGCGCTGCTGCGACCGCTCGTGGATGCGGGACTGCTGCCGGCGGACTATCCCGTCACCATCAATGCCGTCAGCGGTTATTCCGGCGGCGGCAAGTCGATGATCGAAAGTTTTGAAGGCGGCACCGCGCCGTCCTTCGAGCTTTATGGCCTCGGCTTCGAGCACAAGCATCTGCCGGAGACGCAACTGTATTCGCGCCTGACGCGGCGGCCGATCTTCGTGCCGTCGGTCGGTAATTACCGGCAGGGCATGCTGGTGTCGGTGCCGCTGCATCTCGACGCGCTTCCGGCGAAGCCCGATGGCGCCCAGCTCCAGGCTGCGCTGGCGAAGCGGTATGCCGGGAGCAAATATGTTTCGGTCATGCCGCTCGAGAACGCGGCGACCAAGGGCGGGCGGATCGAGCCGGAGGCGCTCAACGAGACCAACAAGATCGAGCTCTACGTTTTTGCCAGTGAAAAGCATCGTCAGGCGGTGCTGGTCGCGCGGCTCGACAATCTGGGCAAGGGCGCGTCGGGCGCCGCCGTGCAGAACATGCGGCTGATGCTGGGCCTTGCCGAGCCATAGCTGATCCGGCGTTTGACGCTGAAAGGAACGTGTGATGAGCACGAAGAAGAAAATCGGCATTCTGGGCGCGTCCGGCTACACCGGCGCCGACGCGGTGCGCCTGCTGGCGCGACATCCCAATGCCGAAATCACCGCGCTGACCGCCAATACCCATGCCGGCAAGTCCATGAGCGACGTGTTCCCGCATTTCTTCATGCTGGATCTGCCCAGGCTCGTGGAATGGGAAAAAGTCGACTGGAGCCATCTCGACGCAGTGCTGTGCGGACTGCCGCACGGCACCACGCAGGAAATCATCGCGGCGGTGTTGAAGGCCAACCCGAAAATCAAGGTCCTCGACATGTCCGCCGATTTCCGGCTGCGCGACAAGGAGACCTACGCGCAATGGTACGGCCATGAACACCGGGCGCTGGAATTGCAGGGCGAGGCCGTCTACGGCCTGACCGAATTCTACCGGGAGAAGATCACCTCGGCGCGGCTTGTCGCCTGTCCGGGCTGCTATCCGACCGCGGTTCTGCTGGCGCTGGTGCCGCTCGCCAAGGGCGGGCTGATCGACGTCGACGATATCGTCATCGATGCCAAATCGGGCGTCACCGGCGCCGGTCGCGGGTTGAAGCAGAACACGCTGTTCAGCGAGACGGGCGAGGGGCTGTCGCCCTATTCGGTCGGGACGCACCGGCATGCACCGGAAATCGAGCAGGAAATCGGTGTCGCCGCCGGTTCGACGGTGACGATCAACTTCACGCCGCATCTCATTCCGATGGCGCGGGGCGAACTCTGCACGGCCTATGTCAGGCTTAACGGAGCGACGCCGGACGATTTGCGGAGCGCGCTCGAGAAGGCCTACCAGAACGAACCGTTCGTGCATGTGGTCAAGAAGGGCGTGCTGCCGCAGACCCAGAACGTGCGCGGGTCGAACTATGTCCAGATCGGCGTGATCGCCGACCGGATCAAGAACCGCGCCATCGTGATCTCGACGCTCGACAATCTCGTGAAGGGCTCGGCGGGTCAGGCGATCCAGAACATGAATCTGATGTTCGGATTTCCCGAGACCGCCGGACTGGAGCAGATCGCGCTGTTTCCGTAGCCGAAGTGGGCGTCGTGGACGAAGACACACCGCGCTTCTACCGCGACAACGCGCCGGCCGATGAGCGCTCAGTTGCAGGATTTGTGCGTGCGTATCTTCCGTCAGGAGAAATCGTGCAGCCACAATGATGCTGCGATGCCAGGTTGGCCACGATTGGGGGGCAGACTATTGCGGCTGGATGCCGGCCTCGCGCGTCACCCGTTTCCATTTTTCGATGTCGGCGTGCATCAGCCGCGCAAATTCTTCGGGGCTGTTGCCGGCCGGCTCGATGCCTTGCTCGGTCAGCAATTTCTCCATCTCTGATGACTTGAGGGCTTCGAGGATGCCCTTATTTAGCTTGTCGATGATGGGCCGCGGCGTATTGGCAGGCGCCAGTATGCCGTTCCAGCCGATCACTTCGTAGCCGGCGAGACCGGCTTCCGCGATGGTCGGAATGTCGGGTGCTACGGTGAGACGCTTGGCGGTACTGATACCGAGCGCCCTTACGGTCCCGGCCCGAACCTGCGGTAGTGCGGTGACCGGCGTGTCAAAGAATGCGGCGACTTCGCCGGTCATGACAGCCTGCTGCGCCTGGGGCACGCCGCGATACGGAATATGCGTCATCTTCACGCCGGCCGTGGTGAGGAAGAGTTCGGTTGCGAGATGCGCAAGGCTTCCGACGCCGACGGAGGCGTAATTGAGCTGTTCCTTGCGCGCCAGCTCGACCAGTTCCTTGACCGATTTCGCTGGCGACGAATTCGGTACCAGCAGGATCTCGCTAACCCTGGTCACCATGGAAATCGGGGCAAAATCCTTTTCGCTGTCATACGGCAGGCTGGCATAGAGCGCCGGATTGGCCGCATGGCTGGGAAACACCATCAGCAGGGTGTAGCCGTCAGGCTCGGCCTGCGCGACCGCCCGCGTTCCGATCGTGCCGCCCGCGCCGGTGCGGTTGTCGATGACCACGGGCTGAGCGAACTGTTCGCTGAGGCTCTTGCCGACCAGCCGCGCCAGAATATCGGTGATGCCGCCCGCACCCGTCGGCACGATCAGCTTGATCGTGCGATTGGGATAGTCCTGAGCGCGCGCCGGCGGGGATGACAAGGCCGTCACAAGGCATGCCAGCAGCCACGCCTGTCGCCATCGCAGTCGCCATCCCCAGGGTCGCATCGGTTTTTCTCGATCTTGTTGCCCGCGATCACCTTCTGCCACTTCATGCGTTCGCCGACCAGCAGCTTGTCGATTTCGTCATGCAGAACCGGAGAGTCCACACTTGCGCCGGGCCAAGGCAAGTCTACTGTTTGCGGAAAACGAGGCCGTGGTGGACGAACCAACCCTGCAATTCTACCGGAACAACGCGTCAGCCTATGCCGGGCGCGAGATCACCTCGCGTCAGGCCAGGCTGACGGCATTCCTGGCGCGGCTTGCGCCCGATGCGACCATTCTCGAACTCGGATGTGGCGCCGGCGGCGATACGGCGGAGATGCTGGCAAGGGGTTTTGATGTCCTGCCAACGGATGGCTCGCCGGAAATGGCTGATGTCGCGTCGCGTCGTCTCGGCCGCCCGGTCGGGACGTTGCTGTTTCATGACCTCGACGCGGTCGAGGCTTATGACGGCGTCTGGGCCAATGCCTGCCTGCTGCACGTTCCCTGCGACGAGCTCGCGCCGATCCTGCATCGGATCTGGCGTGCGCTGAAACCCGGCGGCATTTTCTATGCCAGCTTCAAGACCGGCGACGCCGAAGGCCGCGACACACTTGATCGCTATTACAATTATCCGTCGCCGGATTGGTTTCGCGAAACCTACGCCGGTGCGGGCCGCTGGAGTTCACTTGATATCGAGACCGGCGAAGTCATTGGCTTCGACAACAAGTGGGCGCCGATGCTGTTCGTTCTGGCCCGCAAATGCCTCTGATTTGATGGTCCCCAAGTTCTTGATCCACAAGTCCAGGTCCATCGCGCGCGTCCTGATCGTTCTTGCGATCGGACAGATCATCGGGTGGGGTACGGTCGGACTGCTTGCCGTTGTCGGCGGGCAGATTGCAGCCGACCTTAACATGGGCCTCTCCGCGGTCTTTGCCGGAAGCTCGATCTTCTACGTGCTGATGGGCCTGTGCGCGCCGATCCTGGCGAAGCCCTTCATTCGGTTTGGTGCCCGCCGGGTGATGATCGCCGGGACCCTGATCGGTGCGCCGGGCTTTGTCGTGCTGTCGGTTGCGCACGGCCCGCTGCAGTTTTTCGTCGCGTGGGTGCTGCTCGGCGCTGGCGGCAGCGCAACATTGGCCACCGCCGCCTACATCATGCTCAACGAAGTCGCCGGGCGGGGAGCGCGACGCGGTATCGGCGCCATGATGCTGGTGACCGGGCTTGCCAGCAGCATCTTCTGGCCGACCACGTCGCTTCTGTCGGATGCCGTAGGCTGGCGTGGAACCTGTCTGGTCTATTCCGGAATGCTGCTGCTGCTGTGCCTTCCACTTTACTATTTTGGATTACCTCGTCGGGCCGAGCCGGCCGATGAAGCGATCGCTGCGGCGCAGCCCAAAAGTACGTCGCCGATCGTGCACAGGAGCATCTTTCAACTGATCCTGGCGGCGCTGGCGCTGAATGCGTTTGTGGCCTTCGGGTTAGGTGCCGCACTGATCGAACTTTTGAAGGCGGAGGGCCTGTCGCCGACGCAGGCCGTTACGTTCGGGTCGATGCTGGGCGTGATTCAGGTCAGCGCCCGGGGTCTGGATTTTCTCGGTGGCGGGCGATGGGACGGGATCACGACGGGCATTTTCGCCGGCTCGGCGCTTCCGGTGGCGATGCTGCTTCTGATGATCGGTGGCGGATCATACCTGGCGATCGCGGCTTTCATTCTGCTGTACGGTATGGGCAGCGGCGCCTTCGCGGTCGCGCGAGCGACCATACCGCTGGTGTTCTATGACCAGGCCGAATTCACCAAGGCGACCTCGCGCCTTGCGTTGCCGCTCAATGTCATTTCCGCGGCGTCGCCGCCGCTTCTCGTTGGCTTGCTGACCCAGTTCGGCAGCAGCGCACTGCTCGGCGTCACCATGCTTTGCTCATGTGGCGCGCTCCTGATTCTGCTTTGGCTCAGGAGGTTTCGTCCGGCAACCGGGGCGGTTGCCGGAGCTTAGTTTGGACCGCGATCAAAATACGTGGAAGATCGCCAGCGCCAGCACGGCTTGCGCCAGGAAGCCGACGGTGAAAGCCAGCGTGCGGAACACCGGCAGGCCCAGCGTGTAGACGATGAGGTGCGCCACGCGGGCCCAGAAATAGACCATGCAGGCCATCACGGTCCATTTGGTGGAATAGTCGGCCGCGTTGAGGATCAGCACCAAGGGCGCGAAGATGATGAGGTTCTCGACCGCATTGTCATGCGCGAACATCAGCCGGTTGGCCCATTCGGCATGCGGCTTGTCGTTGCGCGAGGGATTGCCCATGGCGCCGGAGAGGCCGCGGACCTGACAGCGGTTGATGATGTAGGGGACCCAGAGCAGGCCGGTCAAAATCACCGTCAGCGCAAGCCAGAACAATTCACGCGTCATCGTTTCCCCCTCACTCGATTCTCGAATCCCGACACGGGATGTCAGGTTATAGCCAACCCGATGGGCTTGCGCTACGCACGGACGCGAACGTAGCTGCCGGGCGCATCCTCGATCGGCGGCATCGCCTCGGAGCCGACCGCGCGCGCCGACACCGTTTCGGCGTCCAGGCCCTCCAGCCATTGACGCCAGTCCGGCCACCACGATCCCTTGTGCTCGGTGGCGTTCTTGAGCCAGTCGGCCAGCGAAACGTCCTTGATGTTGTCGTTGGTCCAGTACTGGTACTTGCCGCCGGCCGGCGGGTTGACCACGCCGGCGATGTGGCCGGAGCCGGACAGCACGTACTTCACCGGGCCGCCGAAGAATTGGGAACCGTAGAGCACCGAATCCGCCGGCGCGATGTGATCCTCTTTGGTCGCCAGATTGTAGACGGGAACCTTGACCTTCGACAGGTCGAGCAGCGTGTTGTCGAGCACCATGCTGCCGGTGGACAGCCGGTTCTCCAGGTAGCAATTGCGCAAATAATAGGAATGATTGGCCGCCGGCATCCGCGTCGCGTCGGAATTCCAGTGCAGCAGGTCGAACGAGGAGGGCGGCTTTCCCTTCAGGTAGTTGCTGATGACGTAGGACCAGATCAGGTCGTTGGAGCGCAGCATGTTGAAGGCCATCGCCATCTTGCTGCCCTCGAGCACGCCGGCGGACGCCATGTCGCGCTCCAGCGCGGAAATCTGGTCTTCATCGACGAACACAAGCAGATCGCCGGCATGGGTGAAGTCGACCTGTGCCGCAAAGAATGTCGCCGACGTCACGCGCTGGCGGCGCTTTTCGGCGAGCCACGCCAGGGTCGAGGCGAGCAGGGTGCCCCCGACGCAATAGCCGGCGGTATGAACCTTCATTTCGCCCGTCACCTTTTCGATGACGTCCATCGCGGTCAGCGGACCTTCCTTCATGTAGTCGTCGAAGGTCTTCTTGCCGAGTTCCTTGTCCGGATTGACCCAGGAGATCACGAACACCGTGATGCCCTGATCGACGCACCATTTAATGTAGGATTTTTCCGGCTTGAGATCGAGGATGTAGAACTTGTTGATCCAGGGCGGCACGATCAGCAGCGGCGTGCGCAGCACGGTCTCCGTGGTCGGCGTGTACTGGATCAGCTGCATCAGTTCGTTCTGGAAGATTACCTTGCCCGGTGTCGTCGCCATGTTGACGCCGACGACGAGGTTGGAGGAATCGGATTGGCGGATGCGCAGCGAGCCGCGGCCGGCCTCGATGTCCTCCGCCAGCATCTTCATGCCGCGCACCAGATTGTCGCCGTTCGAGGCCAGCGTCTCGCGCAGCACTTCCGGATTGGTGAAAACGAAATTCGACGGCGCGATCGCGTTGGTGATCTGCTGGACGTAGAACTCGGCCTTCTTGCGCGTATGCGGATCGAGGCCTTCGGCGTTCTTCACCAGTTCCTGCGCCCATTGCGTGGTCAGCAGATAGAGCTGCATCACGAAGTCGAAGAACTTGTTGGTCTTCCACTCCGGATCCTTGAAGCGCTTGTCGCGCGGCGACGGCTCGATCGCGGGCGGCGCCTCTTCGCCGGCCATGCGCCGCACCGTCGAGCCCCAGAGATCGAGATAGGCCTTGGCCATCTTGACCTGCAGGTCGGACGCACGCTCCTTGTCGGACAGCCAATACTCGGCGACCACGCTGAACGTCTTGATGACTTCGCCGATTTCGTTCGGCGGCTTGTCCTTGGCTTCGCCGTTCTCGCGCGGCTTCAGATAGGCCGCAAGCGCCTGACCGCTGGTCTCCATTGCTTTCGCGATATTCATCGCGAAGGCTTCGGCGTTGAAGGATTTCGCGGTCTGGGGTTCGGTGCTAACG
>JBOHIT010000001.1:0-10835 GCA_050726155.1 Bradyrhizobium sp. | reverse complement strand
TGACGGCGGCCGAAGTAGCGGATCGTGCCAGGGCAACGATCCGCGCCTACGATTTGGCGATGCAGGAATCGAAATAGGTCTCGCCGCGCCAGGTCGCCGTTTAGCCGGCAACCTCGCTGGTGCGCGCCGGCATCGCGGCCGCTTCAGTCTGCTCCGGCTGGATCGACGGCGCGTCCGCCACGACCGCAGGGCTGGTTGCCGGCCTCGTCGCAGGAAATGTCATGCGGCTCATCTGGCGGCCGGCGACCACGATCATCAGGGCGCAGACGACGTAGAGACCGACGCCGAGCGCGTAGGTATTGGCAATGCCGAACTCGATCGACAGCGCCATGCCGAGCACCGACGCCAGCATCGACATGATGCCGTTGGCGCTCCAGAAGTACGGATGCAGTTCGGTCTGGCGGCGCCAGATGCTGAGGCCCAGCGGGAACATCATGCCCATGCAGAACGCCGGTGGCGCCAGCAGCAGCACCGACAGCACGATGCGCATGCCCGTCGTTTCCGATCGCGCCCAGGTCGTCAGCGCGGGCGTCAGCAGCCCGGCAATCGTGAGCGCCGCGAGCAGCGCGACCATGCGGATGATGACGGCGCCGGCCCGCGGCGACCGTGCGCCGACAGTGGTGCTGCCCAATCCGCCGAACAGCAGGATCGTGAACAGCACGACGCTGAGCCCGTAGACCGGATGGCCCAGGAACACCATCAGCCGCTGCATCTGCGAGATCTCGATCAGCATGAAGCCGATGCCGATGGCGCAGAAGAAGGTCACGGGCGGCGTCAGCGTCGCCAGCGGTGTCTCGCGCGCCAGCCGGATGAACGGCCGCACGATGTAAAACAGACATGCCACCAGCGCCACCACGATCAGCGCGAACGTCATGGTGATCGCGGTGTTGTTGTGGGTGCGCGCCGACATCGGGGCGGCGACGAAATCGCCAAAACGTGCGGTGTAGAAGAAGAACGGATTGTCGTCGCTCGACGGCGTGACGTTCTCCGGCAGCGAGGCGAAGTAAGCCGCGTCCGCCGTGCCCGAAATCAGTTTCGTCGTCACCGCATCGAACGCGATGTCCGGCCCCATCAGGATCTTGAAGCCCTGGGCTTCAAGCCGCGTACGCGCGCTTTGCCACTCGGCTGACGTGAAGGCGTCGGGCCGCGTGATCACATTGACGATGTTGCCGACGTTGAGCGCGATCAGATGGTCCTTCAGGCCGGCGGCGGGCACGCCGGTGCGCTGCAGAGCGTCGGCCGCGATCGCGACCAGGCGATAGAATTCGCCGCGGTGGGTGTCGGGATCATACCAGCGCGACACCGACAGCATGCCGCGCGGTTTCAGCGAACGGTAGAAATCGCCCCAGGCCTCCACGGTGTAGAGCCGGTTTTCCGTCAGCGTCAGTCCACCGGCCGCCGTCGCCGCCCAGGTGTCGATCAGCGAGATCTGTACCAGGTCGTAGCGGTCGGAGGAATGGTTGATGTAGCTGCGCGCCTCGGCGTTGATCAGGGATACGCCGGGTCGCTTGTCGAGATGGCCGGAGAAATCGGCGAACTTGTCGGTGAGGACCTCGAAGATCGCCGGATTGATCTCGATACCGCTGATCTTCCTGGCGCCGAACAGCAGCGCAGACAGAACATCCCGGCCGCCGCCCACGCCGACGACCGCGACGTCGGCAGGCTGCTGCACCAGATAGGCGCCGTTGATGACGTCGTCTTTCAGATAGCCGAGCTTGCCGAGATCGCCGTCGAAGCGGGTGATGACGGTAGCGGCATCGGCGTCGATGTCGAGATAGTTCTGGTCGATCTTCGTCGTGGGCGCGCGCGAAAAGCCCCAGCCGAACGGCACGGATTCGCCCATCGCGGTGACGCGGACGCGCGAATAGGTGTTCCAGCGCTCGAACAGCGTTCCGGTCTGCTGCGCACCCTTGGCCCAGAACACGCCGAGATGACTCTTGCCTGAAATATCGAGCCCGGCATGGACGATGGCGACCGCACCGAGCGACAAAGCGACGGCGCCGCTGAGACGCAGCGTGCGCGCATCGCCGCTGCCGCGCACCACCATCCAGCCGGCACCAGCGGCCATTGCGCCGATGCCGAGCGTGGCGCTGACGGGATCGATCACCAGCAATACGAAGATGATGCCGAGGCATCCGACGGCCGCGCCGGCGAGGTCGGCCGCGTAGAGCCAGCCGCCGCTGTAGGGCATGCGTGTCAGCAACAAGGTGATGCAGACGCCGCTTGCGGTCAGCGGAATCACGAACGCAATGGTGGTGACGAGCAGCGCCAGCCACAGATATTCCAGCGGCACCAGCACCGGTGCGCACAGAAAGCAGATCATGGCGCCGACGCCGGTGATCGCAAAGCGGGAGGCGTGGCGCGCGAATTCGGTTCCGACGCGTTCGGCCGAATAGCGCGTGGGGTTGTTGTAGACCTCCATCGCGCCGCGGGTCAGCCCGAGCATCGCCAGCGAAATCGCCGCGAATGCAAAATGGTAATACAGCATCACGCTGAAGAAGCGCGTGATCAGGATCTGGTAGGACAGCGTGACCGAAGCCAATACGAAAATCGCAAAATAGTGGCGGCCGGTAATTCTCGGGAAGGGCTGCAAAACAGGGCTCCTCAATGACGCCAACCAATGCGCGGTGCTGCCCCTTTTGCTAGGCTAGATTCCGTAATGTTCGCTTAAATAAATCGCATGATTTGAAGCGCCGCCCGTAATGGCTGGACCTTCGTGCAAGCGCGGGCCCATTAGCGGGCTCCGGCGTGCAAATTTCGCCGAGCGCGATGATTAACGGACCATTAATCGTCTGAGACGGCTCTCTGCGGCTCAGGTCACCGGGCCCGGCGTGAACAGCGTCAGATCGTTGTGAATGCCCCAGCGGTCGGACCACACCTTGGTGCGGCCGCTGGCGACATCGAGGATCAGGCGGAACAGGTCCCAGCCGGTTTCCTCGATCGTGGCTTCGCCGGTGGCGATGCGGCCGGCGTCGAAATCGATCAGATCCTTCCAGCGGCGCGCCAGTTCGCTGCGCGTCGAGACCTTGATGACCGGCGCTGCGGCGAGGCCATAGGGCGTGCCGCGCCCGGTGGTGAACACCTGCAGCGTCATTCCCGAGGCGAGCTGCAGCGTGCCGCAGATGAAGTCGCTGGCGGGCGTCGCCGCGAAGATCATGCCTTTTGTGCGCACGCGCTCGCCCGGCGACAACACGTCGACGATCGCCGATGTGCCGGACTTGACGATCGAGCCGAGCGACTTCTCCACGATATTGGCCAGCCCGCCCTTCTTGTTGCCGGGCGTGGTGTTGGCGCTGCGGTCGGCGTCGCCCTTGGCGAGGTAGCCGTCATACCAGTCCATTTCGCGGATCAGCGCGCGGCCGACGTCTTCGTTGGCGGCGCGGCGCGTCAACAGATGGATGGCGTCGCGCACCTCGGTGACTTCGGAAAACATCACGGCGGCGCCGGCGCGCACCAGGAGATCGGCGGCGAAACCCAGCGCAGGATTGGCGGTGACGCCGGAAAAGGCGTCGGAGCCGCCGCATTGCAGGCCGATCACGAGGTCGGAGGCGGGACAGGCTTCGCGGCGGCGGCCGTTGAGCACCGCAAGGCGTGCGTCCGCCATCGCCATGATGGCGTCGACGATGGCGCCGAAACCGTCGAACGCCTCATCCTGCATCCGCACCACGCTGCTATCGGCATCGGAGGGCAGCAATCGTTCGGGAACCAGTTTCTCGCAGCCGAGGCCGACGACCATGACTTCGCCGCCGAAGTTCGGGTTCAGCGCGAGGTTCTGCAGCGTCCGGATCGGCACGATCGCCAGCGGTGCATTGATCGCGACGCCGCAGCCGTAATTATGCGTCAGCCCGACGACGTCGTCGACATTGGGATATTTCGGCAGCAGCTCCGCCTTGATGCGCTTGATCGCAAACCCCAGCGTGCCGGCGACGCATTGCACGCTGGTGGAGATCGCCAGCACATTCTTGGTGCCGACCGAGCCGTCGGGATTGCGAAAGCCCTCGAACGTGTAGCCTTCGAGCGGCGCCTGCGGGGCCGGGACGGCGGTCGCGAGTTCGAGCTTGTCGAGTTCGGGCGGCCTCGGCATGTCGATGCGCGCCTCGTCCACCCATTCGCCGGCCAGGATCGGCCGCGCGGCGGTGCCGATCACCTCGTTGTAGCGGCGGATCGCAGCGCCCTCGGGAATATCAGACAGCGCTACCTTGTGGCCCTGCGGCACGAAGCTGCGCAGTTCGAGACCGCAGGCGAAACGGCTCTTGGCCGGCAGGCCGAGATCGTTGACCACGATCGCGACATTGTCCCTGGGATCGAGCCTGATGTAGCGCGGCTCATAGGCCTGCGCCGTCGCGGTTCCCGTCATGAAATTCTCCTTGGCGCTTGCGTCTGCCGTGTCCCAGGTCGAGCCTGACAAGTATAGGCCGTTTTGGCTTACATATGAAATTCACGCGCCATGACGTCATGGCAGCATTCTCCTGCGTGCCGCGTTCGGCCATTGTGGGAGGGGCCGCCGGTGCGCTACCCTCGGGATCAAGAAACGTTAAAACCAAGGGACAACACATGGGCAGGAAAATTGCGATCGTGGGTGCAGGCGCTGTCGGCGGATATGCCGGCGCCCACATGGTGCAGGCCGGCGAGGACGTCACCTTCATCGACCCATGGCCCGAGCATGTCGAGCAGATGCGCAAGCACGGCCTGCGTGTCACCCACGCCAAGGACGTCGCGGAGTTCGCGGTTCCGGTGCGCGCGCTCCACGTCACCGATGCGCAACAGCTTGCGAAGGAAGCGCCGGTCGACATCGCCTTCGTCTGCATGAAATCCTACGACACCGCCTGGGCCACCATGCTGATCCGGCAATATCTGGCGCCGGATGGCTATGTCGTGTCGCTGCAGAACTGCATGAATGAAGAGACCATCGCCGGCATCGTCGGCTGGGGCAAGACGCTGGGGTGCATCGCCAGCAGCATCACGGTCAATCTGCCGGAGCCCGGTCACATCCATCGCGGCGCCGGCAAGCACGGCGCCAAGCACACCGTGTTTCGCGCCGGCGAAGTGCATGGCCGCATCACGCCGCGGGCGGAAGAGATCTGCCGCCTCGTCGCCTATACCGACAGCGCCAAGGTGACCAACAACCTGTGGGGCGAGCGCTGGTCGAAGCTGGTCGCCAATGTCATGGGTAACGGGCTCTCCGCCTGCACGGGCCTGCCGGGCGGCGCCATGTTGCAAAGCGAGCCGATCCGCCGCTTCTCCACCCGGCTCGGCAGCGAGGCAATCCGCGTCGGCCAGGCGCTCGGCTATCAGCTCGAGGACATCCTGCATCTGCCGCCCGAGACGATCGCGCGCGCCGGCGAGGGCGACGAGGCGGCGATGCGCGCCTGCGATGAGCAGCGTTTTGCCGACGCCAAGCATACGTCTTCCGAGCAGCGGCCCTCGATGGGTCAGGACATGCAGAAGGGCCGGCGCACCGAAATTGAATTCCTCAACGGCTTTGTGGTTGACGAGGGCGAGAAGGCCGGCATCGCCTGCCGCGCCAATGCCGCGCTGACCGACATCGTCATGCGCGTCGAGCGGGGCGAACTGAAGGCGGATCCGCGACACATCACCGAACTGCGGTTGAACTGAGCGGCGGCCTCGCGCGGTTGCGGTCGAGCGCGGCCCCGCCGCGGCGCTGGACCTATGGCACGCCAGCCATTAAGTAGACCCGATGGATATTGCATCGGACGCGCCGCAGTCGCGCTATTTTCAGTCGCAGGGGCTCAAGCTTCATTTCACGGATTGGGGTAATGCAACGGCGCCGCCGTTGCTGCTGGTGCATGGCGGCCTCGATCACTCCCGCAGCTGGGATCATCTGGCGCGGGCGCTGGCGGCGGATTTCCACGTCGTGGCGCCGGACCTGCGTGGCCACGGCGATTCCGGCTGGGCCACCGGCTCGAGCTACAGCCTCGCCGACCACGTCTACGACCTGACCAACCTGGTGAATTCGGAAGGCCTCGGCAAGGTTGCCATCGTCGGCCATTCGATGGGCGGGATGGTCAGCCTGACTTATGCCGGCGCCTTTCCGGAGCGCGTATCAAAGCTGGTCGTGCTCGACGGCGTCACCAATTTTCCCGCGCGCCGGCCAAAGCCCGCCGACGTCAGGATTTCGGATTGGGCCGGTGATCTAGACAAGCTGGCGCAGCGGAAGATCCACCGCTATCCGACGATAGCCGACGGTGCCGATCGGATCGTGGGCCGCAATCCGCGGCTGACGCGCGTGCAGGCAATGCATCTCGCCACCCACGGCATGAAGCGCAATGACGACGGCAGTTTCAGCTGGAAGTACGATCCCTATTTGCGGGCGCGTGCGCCGTATCGGCTGTCGCTCGACGACAATATCGGGCTGTGGTCGCGCATCGCGTGTCCGACCCTGCTGGTCGCAGCCAGCGACAGTTTTCTGCCCGATCCCGAGAAGGCCGGCGTGATGTCGCATTTCAAGCACGCCGAGTTGGCCAAGATCGCCGGCGCCGGCCACTGGCTGCAGCACGACAAGCCTGATGAGGTGCTGGGGCTGATCCAGCGCTTTCTCGGCTAGCGTGTAGGATGGGTAGAGCGCAGCGAAACCCATCGCTTTGAATACAACCGCTCTCAGGCGTGGTGGGTTTCGCTTCGCTCTACCCACCCTACGAAGTACAAAGCGCGAAGCTCGAGGCGATCGTCACCAACGGGGGCTACGCATGAAAGTGGTTCATTCGCTCATCGCAGCCGCCGTCACGGCATGGGTCGCGTGGCCGTCATGCGTCGTGGCGGAAGATTATCCGGCGAGACTGGTCCGCATCATCGTTCCGCAGTCGCCGGGTGGCGCGACCGATACGTTCGCGCGCACGATCGGACAGAAGCTCAGCGAGCACTGGAAGCAACCGGTCGTGATCGAGAACCGCGCCGGTGCGGGTGGGGTGATCGGCACCGAGTCGGTCGCCAAGGCGCCGGCGGATGGATACACGCTGCTGGTGACGTATGAAGGCTCGCAGGCGATCAACCCCAGTCTCTACGAAAACCTGCCGTTCGACACCATCAAGGACTTCACGCCGATCGGCACGATTGCAACGACGCCGTTCCTGCTGATTGTCGGCCAGAAGGTGCAGGCGAAGACGTTTGCCGAATTTATTGCCCTGGCGCGCGCCAATCCCGACAAGCTGAACTACGGCTCGGCCGGAAACGGCTCCGTCAATCATCTGCTTGGCGAAATGCTGAAGTTCGAGGCCGATGTCCGCATCACGCATGTGCCGTACAAGGGCGCGCCGCAGGCCATCGCGGACGTGATCGGCGGCCACGTCGATTCGGCATTTGCCAGCGCGCCGTCGGTGATCGCGTCGGTCCAGCAGGGACTGGTACGCGCGATCGCCATCAGCAGCGGCAAGCGCGCGGCGATTTCGCCGGATACGCCGACGATTGCCGAAGGCGGCGTCAGGAACTTCGACGTCAATCCGTGGTGGGGGATTTTCGGACCCGCGGGTCTTCCTCCGTCGATCGTCAGCAAGATCAACGCCGATCTCGCCGCTGTCTTGAAAGAGCCCGACACCCTGGAAGTGCTCGCCAAGCAGGGCGGCACGCCGTTCGTCAGTTCGCCCGAGGAATTTCGTAAACTACTCGCGGAGGATATCGAAAAGTGGGCAAAGACGGTGAAGGCGGCCGGAATCAAGCCGAACTAGCCACCCATCCTGGGAATTCTACACCGCCACCTGATGCGGCTTGAACAGCCGGCCCTTTTCCACCACCAGCACGACGCCGAGTGCCGTCAGCGTCGACAGGAAGAAGCCGGTTGCGAACGGCAGCAGCGTGCCGTCGTAGCTCTGGCCGATCGCGCTGCCGACGGCGATGCCGAGCAGGGTGGTGATCGAGCCGTACAGCGACGACGCGGTGCCGGCGATGCGGCCCTGCGGTTCCATCGCGAGTGCGGTGAAGTTCGAGATCATCAGCCCGAACGCGAACATCATCAGTGCCGAGAGCGCCAGGAACAGCGGCAAGGGCAGCATCTGCAGCTTGGCCGCCGCCAGCATGATGCCCGATACGATCACGTAGCCGATCAATGCGCCGTGTGAAATCACGCGCATTCCCAGCCGATCGACGAACTTCGAGTTCGCAAATCCGGCAATGGCGGTGCCGATGGCGATGGAAGCGAAGGCAATCGGAAAATAATGTCCGAGCTTGTAGATATCGGTAAATATCTGCTGCGCCGAGAACACGAACGCGAAAATCGAACCGAGCACGCCGCCGGCCGTGACCGCATAACCCAGCGTCTGCCGGTTGGTCACGGTTTGGCGGAAGGCGTCGAAGACTTCGCCGGCGGCGAGCGACCGCCGCAGTTGAGGCGGCAATGTCTCCGGCATCCGCAGTGCGCTCCAGATCAGCGCCACCACGCCATAGGCCATCAGCACGATGAAGATGCCGCGCCACTGCGTCAGCATCAGCACCGCCTGGCCGAATGAGGGCGCAATCACCGGCACCGCGATGAACACCATCATGGCCAGCGACATCACGCTGGCCATGCGGCGGCCGGCGTAGCAGTCGCGCACGATCGAGGTGGCGATCACGCGGGTCGCCGACGTGCAGAGGCCTTGCAGCGCGCGCGCCAGCAGCAACGTCTCGAAGGAGGGGGCTGCGATCGCAAGCAGGCTGGCGACGCAGTACACGGTCATGCCGCCGAGCAGGATCGGCCGGCGGCCGAAGCGGTCGGACAGCGGACCCATCACGAACTGGCCGACGCCGAAGCCGATGATGAAGATCGACAGCACCATCTGCGGGCGGTTGGCGTCGGCGAGGTGGAAGGCGGAGCGGATGTTTGGCAGTGCCGGCAGCATCATGTCCATCGCCAGCGGGTTCAGCGCCATGATGGAGGCGATGATGACGACGAATTCCGGGAAGCCCATCGGGCGGTGGCCTGAGGAAACCCAGGCATTGGCATTGATTTCAGACACTTACGACCTCATTTCAGGCGGCGAATGTACTCTTTATGCTGCGTCGCACAATGCCCAATCCGGGATGGCAGCCGGTCGGGTAGGGAGGGGGTTGCCGGGTACAGCCGCCCCGGCGGCCGCGCCCGGCGACCTGTCCGCCGTACCTCAACGAGTGAAGGCGGAAGCCGAGGCAAGTTACTTCTGGTATTCAGAAATATTGTCAAGCCCCAGAATAAAAAATATTTCGCTTTATCCGAAGATAAAATTAGTCCACATCAATAGCCATCCCGTTCCGCTCAGAGGGGCGTTGGCCAACGTCACAACGAGGGACGGGTCGCGGTGGACGCGAAGTGCGCAAGACGAGGCGCATGACGCGTACGGCGAAGACGTGTGGTCCTGACGCCGCGGTGCTGGCGTCACGTTGCGCGAGGCTCTAAAGGCCGGATGCAACAACGGAGGCAAAAGAGCCGTTCTCCGGGGAGAGCACGCTATAAGCCGTAAAGCCACTGCGCAGGGAAATGTCGGATGTTCTCCGCTGCCCTGTATGCTCGTGGGCGCACTTTTCTGTGCACAGTGCTCACGAGATCGCGGGTGCAGCGCGCATCCGGCATTCCCTGCGCCCTCTGTTTGAAGGGCGGGAAGTTTCTGGTAAACCTCGGGCGTATCGCGTCGCGAGATAGCGAAGTCATATTCAGTCGTCATCACCCGCGCATGCGGGTGACCCAGTATTCCAGAGACGCCGATGATTGAACCGAGGAGCCGCGGCGTACTGGGTCCCCCCGCTTTCGCGGAGGACGACAGCGGTGTGTGGATCGGCATATTCACGTCCATTGTCATAATCATCCCTTTGCTTTAATCCCCGATCCATCGGATCGCCTCGAAACGGAGACCTCGTGTCAGACCACCCCTTACGCATCGGTACGCGCAAAAGCGTGATGGCGCTGGCGCAGACGGATGAGGTCGCGCGCCTGCTGCAATCAGCCAATCCGGGGCTGAGTGTTGAAATCGTCAAGTTCGAAACCCGCGGCGACCAGGACCAGATCAGCAAGCTGTTGCGCCATGGCGGCAAGGGCGGCGCCTTCGTCGCCGAAATCCGCCTGGCCATGCACGCCGGCGAATTGCAGGCCGCGATGCATTCGCTGAAGGACGTGCCCGGCAACGAGGAGACGCCGGGCCTTGTCATCGCAGCGATGCTGCCGCGCGATGCCGCCAATGATTCACTGGTGCTGCGTCCGGGGCTGTCGCTGGAAACCTTCAAGGCCGTGCGCGGCAAAGGCTTCCAGATCGGCACCAACGCGGTGCGCCGCGCCGCCTATCTGCGCCGGCTGTTTCCGGAAGCCACCGTGATCCACTACCGCGGCGCCGCCGATACCCGGATCGCAAAGCTCGATCGCGGCGACATGCAGCGGCTTCCCGATGGCGGCGAGGTGGGCCCCGCGGATGCGCTGGTCATGGCGCGCTCGGGCCTCGAGCGCATCGGTATGACGTCGCGCATCGCGCATGATTTTTCGGTTCGAGAGATGCTGCCATCGGCCGGCCAGGGCATCGTCGCGGTCGAATGCGTCGAAAAAGACTGGCTCACGCGCGGGTACCTCGCGAGGATCGAGGACATGTCCTCACGGCTCTGCGCTGAGGCCGAGCGCGAGGTGCTGTGGGTGCTGAACGGCCATTGCAATTCGCCGATCGCCGGCCACGCCACCATTTCCGGCAACGACATGACGCTGACGGCAGCGGTGCTGGACGAAACCGGCGCGCGCTTCATCGAAGCGTCGCGCGCGGGCGCGGCGGACCGGCCCCGCGAACTCGGCCGCGCGATTGGCCTCGAACTGCCCGACAAGGGCGCCGCCGAGATCATCGCGCGCAATCGACCGGAGGAGCACTAAAGCGTTTTCGAGCGAAGTGGATACC